>CAJOGG010000023.1:23297-29504 GCA_905234205.1 uncultured Synergistales bacterium
ATGAAGTTAATGTCAATTGCAATGAAACCTATATCGTCACCACCATTTCCGCTAGAACTTATTGAAGAGATGACAAAGTTAATGGGCGGCGAAGGCGTATTGAAGTGGTAATGTGAAACGGGAGCCGGTGCTGAAAAAGTATCGACTCCTTTTGCATATTTCTTATCTGACCAAACAGGGCTTCTTGCTGTCAAATTTCCAGTTCGGGATCAAATATTGCATTGCCATAGCGTCGTTGCGATCATGCGAGGGGAGTTTGTTGTAAAGTTTGTTGGCCTCTTCAAGTTTGTTCATGTTGAGTGTTACACCCAAGCCGGGCTTCTCGGGGACTTCAAGATAGCCATCAACGATTCTTGGAGCATCATCAAGTAAATTCTGTCCGTCCTGCCAAATCCAATGCGTATCAAGTGCTGTAGGTTTACCCGGTGCTGCTGCTCCGACCTGTGCAAAGGCTGCTAACGTTATATCAAAGTGATTGTTAGAGTGACTCCCCCAAGTTAGTCCCCAATCGTTGAGAAGTTGAGCGATTCTTATTGAGCCACCGAATCCCCAGAAGTGAGGATCAGCCAAAACTATATCGACCGATTTCAAAGCTGCAGAGTGATAAAACTGTCGCCAGTCCGTCGCGATCATGTTCGTAGCTACGGGGAGTTTAACGGCGTTCTTAAATTCTGCCATAATCTCACGGCTTGAGTAACCTGCTTCAGGCCCGCAAGGATCCTCAATGTACGTCAAAACGTTTTCAAGAGGTTTGCACAAGTCAATAGCTTCGGCCAAGCTCCATGCGCCGTTAGGATCAATATTAATGCGTCCGTTCGGGAATGCCTGCTTTAATGCACACACAGCTTTCATTTCTTCAGAGCCCGCTAACACTCCGCCCTTAAGTTTGAAATTTCTGAAGCCGTATTTTTCGTGAAGACATTGAGCCTGTGAAACGATTGCGTCAGGAGTCAACATTTCCTTGCGTCTCATTCTGAACCATGTGTCAGAGCTATCACTTTCATCAAGATAATTTAACTCTTTGGCTTTCTCCTTATCGCTCACGTAGAATAAATATCCAAGGGTCTCGACTTTATCGCGCTGTTTTCCGTCACCAAGTAGGTCGCACATTTGCAAGCCCAATGCTTGGCCAAGTAAATCCAGTAATGCGCATTCAATAGCCCATTCAGCTTTCACGACAAATTTTAACTTCGAGATGTCAAGCGTCTGAATCCCTTCGCCGTCGTCCTCTTTAGCGCGTTTGGTGTGTTTATGAATCGAGTCAAGAATCCCGCGGTACTTCCCGACCGGCTGACCAACTACGAGACTCTCGCAAGCCCTCAAAGCCTCACAAGTGTAATCGCCTCCGTGAATTTCGCCTATGCCTTGATGTCCTGCGTTGTCCTCAAGAATTACGATGTTACGAGTGAAAAATGGCGCGTGTGCTCCCGAAAGAGTCATTAACATTGAGTCATAACCTGCAACAGGTACGACCTTCATGCTTTTTACGATTGGTGTTGACATAAATTTTCCCTCCTATCTTAAATTTTCCAGCTAGTGTTGATAAGTTCATCATAACGCGACGAGATAAAATCACGTAATTTTGCAGTATAAGCTTTGCGGCCTTCATCAGTCATTAGTGGGTGTGTTAAACCTGAAGTCATGTACATTAAGAACGAAAATGGTTCTAATTTTGCTTGCAGACTCTCAACTTTTTCTTTATCGCCGTCACAATATGTCTCAATGAAAACTTTCCAGAACTCCCGCATTTCACGATAAGTTATTCCGACAAAGCCTATATCATCATCTTTAAATTGACGAGCAACTCTGCCGACCATAACAAGGACAAAGTAGCAATGAATAATATCAATTACTGGATTTCCCATTCCTGCGTCTCCAAGATCAATCAGCATTAATTCGCCGTTTGACTCCATTATGTTTTTGGGGTGATAGTCATTGTGAACGAAATGATTTTGTTCAGGGATTGTGTTATAAAGCGCGTGCATTTTCTCAATTTCCTCGGGGGTGAACTGTCCAGCCAGTTTATCAATCGTGTTATGCAACAAACGTGAGGCAGGGGGCATTTGTCCTTCGGGTACGTCAATAGCGTGAAGTTGTCTCAATAATAAAGCTGCTGATTTCGCAAGCTCTGGCAATTTTTCAGGGTTAGCTCTGATTCGTTCGGAAATAGTCCCTGCGTTCAACATTTCGTAAACAGTTCCGTAACTATCGCCACATTTCACAGTATCAAACGCAATTGCACAAGGTACTCCCAACAAGAAAGCTTTGCGGCTAGCCTCTCGTTCAGCTTCAATGACGTCAAGATTGATTCCGTACTTGTAAACTTTTATCATCTCGTCCGTTGTTAAGCGATAGACTTTTCCATTAGCCCCTTCCCCCAAAAGTTCACAGCCATCAACAGAAACTTCGCGCAATTTCTTATGGACGTCAAGCAACTCTGTGAAACCCGTAACGTCAAAAATCTCGTAAATTTCATTTGAGGCATTCAACACAGGCAAAGGAGTTGTGATCTTCTTGCGCAATTTCATGAGAACGCGTAGCCCTGCTGAAGAGATATATTCAAGTTTATCAACGTCGATTTGAATTTTAGTGGTCGCTGGATTTTGTGACAATGTTTCCGTAATTTGAGAGTCGATTTCGTTAGCGTTGTTCGAGTCAATTCGTCCTTCTAGGAAAATTGTCAGTTTATTATCGTGAAAATCTGTCTTCATTTGTTACTCCTTTTATTGTTCAAGAAATTTTGCCTTAAGTGCTTCGATTTCGTCTTCAGCGATTCCAAGTTCGTTAATGATATACCCGACTGGGGAGTCGTAATTCTCTTTGAGCCAAGAAAGTAGCGTGGTCATAGTTTTCGGGTTGACTTCATCAAGAACTATCATGTACTTCTCAATCTCCGACTCTTTCATTCCGCGGGCCAATAACATTTTACGTTGAGAGTCAATTAAATCGGCGTTGAAAGTATTCGTGAGCATGTAATCTTGCAAGATAGTCTCTTCACTAACACCGAGAGCCGAAAGTATTAGCATAGCCGCGCAACCTGTACGATCTTTTCCTTGTGAGCAATGGAACAACAAAGAATGTTCAGGTGGTAAAGCTAAAAGTTCTTGGAAAAATTCACGATAAGCCTTTTTGCCGGAGTCCGACGAGAGAAAATTCACGTACATATCATAAGATACAAGCCCGCTATCTACAGTCAGCTTGAGTCTTTCTATTGCGTCGCCTTCTAGTTTCAATTTCGCCTCAAGTTCACGATTGAATAACTCCTCGTCAATCACTCGCAGATTAACATACTTCACACCTTCGATAACAGGATCAGGCTTAGGGGCAACTTCATAACTCATTCGCAAGTCTGTAATGGTTGACAGGTTGTAAACTTTCATCAACTTCTCTATATCGTCGCTGGAAATTTTATTGAGGGCTGCTGTACGCAACAAAACCCCGTGCTTAACTTTTTGGCCGTCATTCGTGATATAACCACCAAGTTCTCGCGCATTGCCTACACTTTCAAGATTAATGCTTTGATTCATGGCCGCTTCACTGTTGGACAAATTACATAGACATAATAACAACGATAAAATTATTACGCTATACTTCAAAAATTGTTCACCTCGCTAAAAAAATAACCCCGCTTTCACACGGGGCTGTCGTAATTTGCTAATTAATTTGCTAACTGGTCGGCGATCGTCTTGAACGTGTTGAAGTATTCGGCGTCGTGCTTCTCACTGTCAGCTGCTGAAAGGTAGTACGGCATCATTTCAACTTTCTTGATAGCTTCAAGGCACTCGGGGTTCTTCTCCATTTCCTGAACGATATTTTCGTACCATGCGATAACTTCGTCGGGCGTGTCTTTCGGGAAATAGAACGAGAAATCACAGTCAGGATATACGAGGTCGATTCCCTGCTCTTTGAAGGTCGGAATGTCCTTGATTAACTCGTAACGCTCTGCACTAGGTACGCCTAACGCCACGAACTGGCCGCTAGCAAGATAATCTTTGCAGTTGATATAAGCACCGGGCATCATGTCAACCTGTCCTGAAAGCATTCCAACGATCTTGTCGGAGTTTGAGCCATAGTCAACAAGGTCAAGCTGAATCCCTGCTAATTCCTGGAACTTCAGAATCTCGTAGTAAGTGTAAGCTCCAACTTCTGTGCAAGCTACTAACTCACCGGGCTTTTCCTTTGCGGCTTTGATGAACTCGTCAAGATTCTTGTACTTCTTGGGATTCACATAGAGCTGCTGTGCTGGGTCTTTTGCGAATGTCGGGCCAAGTTTGAAGGCTGTGTAATTGTAGTCTGTAATGCCTGCTACGTTGGCAACGTTGACGAGATTATGACCATAAAGGAACGTGTGTCCGTCTGGGGCTGAAGCTAAAACCTGATCGGCTGCGATTGAACCGGCGGCTCCGTTTGCGTTTACGACGATGAAATCACAACCTGAAAGTTCTTTTGCGTACTGTGCAAAGACTCTCGCGCTTAAGTCGGTGTTTCCACCTGCTCCGGCTGGTACGATGATTGAGACGGTGGTTGAGGGTTTCCACTCTGCAAACGCACATGACGCTACAACCAATACTGCTAACAATGCTAATAACGCTTTCTTCATAAGAATAACAACTCCTTGATAAATAATTTTTCCCGCAAAAATTCACGGGGTAATGCCTTACTCGTAGTCTATACGCTCAATCTTGAATATTACAGGCCGTGTTCCGTCAGAGCAACATGTAATCATAGTATTCTCGTCCTTCATCCAGCCTTTCATAATTGAGCCGCCTTGCAATCCAGTGTAAATATATCGCGAAAACGCGTCCCACGCCTCCGAACAATGCGGCATTTTTGGGCCACCTGCTACTTTGTTGGGATTTGCTCCGGTCTTCACAAGAGTATCAATGCCCATGTGCCAGAAGTCGTCCCTGTGTTCATCACGATAGAATACAAACTCGTCGCCAACGTTGTAACATGGACATTCCCCCGAGTCTGGATCAGCACAATATTTTTCCTGAAGTTCGGGGTATAATTTTTTGTCGATTACAGTGAGCTTGACTTTATGCTTCATTATTTATTTGCCCTTGATGCTTTGATTTCCTTGTACAGCGACCACAGAATTACACACACGGCTATAGCAAAGAACACCGTGAAAATTGGCCTAGTGAAAAACGCTCCGAAGGTCTTGAATCTCATTAAGCCCCTGCGTAAATATTCCTCGGTCATTCGTCCAATTAAGAAGCATAATACAAACGGTGTAGTCGGTAATTTGAACTTGTGATAGAGATAGCCAATGACTCCGAATACTACTATAGATTGTACGTCAAAGATTCTGTTGTTGGTTGCATAAGCTCCCACCGCGCATAAAACGAGAATCAATGGCAGCAAAATATGTTTGGGGACTTTGAGGACTTGTACGAAAGCTTTTATACACGTCCATTCTACGATTAACATGATCAACGCACAGACCATACACGCCGCGAAAATTCCATAAACTACATCGGCATTCTTCACGAAGAGCAACGGCCCTGCGCTCAAACCATGAATCAAGAATCCTCCCAACATCATTGCTGTAACTCCGTCGCCAGGAATACCCAAGACTAATAACGGAATTAACGCTCCTCCGATTGTGGCATTGTTTGCTGATTCGGTTGCTACGATTCCTTCCGGATCTCCTTGGCCAAAAGTTTCTGGGTGTTTGCTCATGTTCTTGGCTGTGACGTAAGCTAACATTCCTGAAGTTGATCCGCCTATGCCCGGTAAAATTCCTATGCCTGTTCCGATTAATGCCGCTCTGATTGCTCCGGGTATCCACTTGAAGAACTCTGCAACGCTGAATCCGAAGCCACGAACTTTTTTAACAGGTATAGTTTTGATTCCCTTGCCGATTGTTTCAGCGCTCACGAGAATATCAGCCACCGCGAAAATTCCTATTAACGTCGTGAGTGTGTTGAAGCCTCCGCGCATTTCTGGAATACCAAAAGTAAATCTCGCAGTCCCGTCAATCGGTGCAAGTCCAACTAATGCGAACACAAGCCCCAACATTCCAGCTAAGAGTCCCTTGACCATGTTGCCCGACGATAACACAGCGACCATAGTAAGAGCGAAGAAGCATATTCCGAAGTTATCAGGTGCAGCAAATTTCAACGCTACATCAGCAAGCCACGGAGCAAAAAACGTCAATATAACGAACGAGAACACCGACCCCAAGAACGAGAACACTATACC
>CAJOGG010000024.1:0-1228 GCA_905234205.1 uncultured Synergistales bacterium
GAATATCCGAACTCATTATCAAGCTACGGTTTTGTTGACAGAGAGTATTTAATGAACACCATCAGGAAATTTTACGGTGGAAGATTTTCTCTTCAGGATAACAAAAAATTCATGTTCAGGCTTTCAGGTAACACGGTCTTATGGAATAACACAATTAAGTCAACGGGAGAAAACGCTTTTTTCTCGCTGAAAACTTTACGCCCTGGCAAGGGTGGGGACATTCTTAATTTAGCATTACGCCTCCTTCAGACTGTCAGGGATACAAAAATTGATAGTAGGCACGCGATAAGACTCTTCTTCAGAACTAATTATGACTGGCTTAGAGTAGTCGCTGTGATTCGTGAAGGTGTTCCGCCGACTTATTATCTAGCTGGAAATAAAACGCTTGTTGAGAGAAATTCACTGGCCGAAGCCCTTATGAACCCTGATAACATTGAGCTTGACTCTTCAATGGAGGATTTAATGTTCAATTTACTGAAGCCCGATAGTCGTTTGCAATCGAGCGCTAACCTTGATACGTGCCTTTATATATTCATTGAGCAAGTATTGGCAAAACTAGAAGGGAAATAATCATGGACATTGATAATAGAGAAAGAGAAATTGACGCACTGAAAACTAATATAAACTCATTGGAAAAAGCTATAGAACTTGACCAGAAAAAAATAAAATGGTTAAAAAAGGTTATAGCGTTATTGCTCTTGATAGTGATAGCTGCTGGCGTTGTGTGTTACTTGTTCAATCAAACCTGCAATGATTTAGCCTATGAGATTAATAAACTTCAAAAGGAGCTCTCTTCGCGAAATGAAAACGATGAAAGAAGAGTACAGGTTGAAAGCATTCTATCAGCATTAAAAGGTAATACTAACGTGAGAAAATTTTACGCTTCCGATTCTCTTGTATACGTTGATTACATAGCCGGGACAAAATATACGCAGCATAACGGAAATTTCATAGCCGGAAGTTTGTTGATACCTTCAAATTTTTGTGAGGAGTTTGGAAATTCTCCTGCCGAATACGGATTCTTCAATAACGACGGAATCAAAGCCGCTATAACTTCATTGGAGCACGGGGACTTTATAGTGAGGAGCAATAGAAAATTCACGTTTGCAACTAATACTAAGCCCCTTAACGAAAAACTTAACTTGCTAGAAAATTCTGCGATCCTCTCGCTGAAATCATTGAACCCCGGCAAAGGTGGCTATATTGCAAATCTTGATGAGAGTCTCGC
>CAJOGG010000024.1:1256-11605 GCA_905234205.1 uncultured Synergistales bacterium
AGATTTTTCTTCGCAACAAGTAAAGAAGGCTTATACGTGTTATCAATCGTGAGGGGCAATAAATTAACTGCCTGTTATCTAGTTTCTAATGCTGGTATGATAAGACGAAATTTATTGCAGCAGAACCTTCAATCAAACGTTACACAACGAAATTTTGAGAGCGGAGGAGCCGATATTGAGATCTCTTTGTGGGAGCCTGATAATAAACTGAACGATGAAAGCGATTTTGATACGTGCGTAGATATTTTTACAACACAACTTTTAGAGAGGAGCAAATAAATTGATACAGGAAAACATTCAGAGCATCATACGACAGAGACAGCCTTTAGCACTTCGAGTCATGAAAGCCCGCGAAAGTTTGTCTGCTGCGTTGGAGGGATTCGAGAGATTCAATTTTTTGTGCCGCGAAACTTTTCAGGACAAAGACCTTGCAAAAGAATTTAACGGCGTCGTAAGCATTCTTGAGGAAGCCGACAAAATCGCTGGTGACGCTACAAAACGTTTGGACGAACTCAAGCACATTCAGAAAAGACTCACTCGTAACACGCTAAACATTGCTGTAATCGGTCGTGCGCGTCAAGGAAAAAGCCGTTTGCTACAAACTATAACGGGATTAACTGCTGATGAGATACCCGACAGTAACGGAGGCTTCTGCACTGGTGTACGTAGCGACATTATCAACGAGGACACAGAAATGACATACGCCATTGTGAATTTCTTGACGGAAGCGAAATTTATAAGTGAGAACGTTACGCCATACTTTGCAGAGCTGAAAAATTTTTTCTCAATCGTTCCGACTTCGCTATCAGAGTTCAAGAGCTTGTCAATCCCTATGCCAGAAGACTCTCTTGACACATCAATAAATCAACACTTAAAGCACTTGGCAGACCTTCAGCGCAATATCCCTCAATACGAACACTTATTGGACCAGAGACCACGACGAATCAAAAAAGAAGAGATCAGGCTATACGTTGCTCAAGACGATAAGGAAGGCAATAGAGGCTATTACAATTATCTTGCTGTTGAAAGCGTTGAGATATTTTGCCGTTTTCCTAATAGTGAAGTAGGCGCTTTAAGATTGATTGATTTACCTGGACTCGGCGATACAAAACTAGGAGACGTTGGACGAGTTGTGAATGCCCTGAAAGATCAAGTTGACCTAGTGTTATTCTTGACGAAGCCTTCAAATGCCGGAGCAGGTTGGCAGGATATTGACACGGACCTTTACAGCCAGGCTAGAAGCGCATTAGGCGAGAAACTCCCGATCGAACGTTGGGCCTTCTGGGTATTCAATCACGACTCAAGGACGGGGGCTGATAATGAGATTCAGTGTAAATTATTGCGGGACTCTATCAGTGACGCACAAATAAAAGTCGCTCAAACCGTTGTAGTTGACTGCACACACTCGCATGACGTATCGAAAAATTTGATTGATGTTGCCTTGGCCCACCTTTCACGCAATATCGAACGCAACGACCGCGAATACGCCGAAAACATTCAAAGCATGGTCAATTCCACTGTTCAGAATATGCGAGCCTTCGTTGAAAATGTCCGTGCCCTGTTAAAAGACGATGACGACTTTGACAAGGATAGCGATACTTTTGACGTATTGTTTGAGGATTTATGGGACGCTCTTCGCGGTGAAATGCAAGCTTGCGTCGGAGAGGACTCCAGGCTTAGAGCAAACCGTAAAGAACCGTATATGGAACTCATGAAAGAGATTGAGCAAGTTTTAGAGGAAGAACGCACCAATGAATTTCCGTTGACAGAGGAAGAAATCAAACGTGCTTCACGAGGCGAGGGCGGCGTATTGACTGCTTACCAAAACGCTTTGCACTACCTACGAACGAGATTAAGCGGCAAATTACAAATTAGTCTTGATCGTATCCTTGATGATCTACTGAAGAAAATGAAGAGCGAGTTCACAGAGATATTCGCGACAACCGGAAAACTTAATATAAAACGATTCGACAACGTCTCCAACCATGAGCTCTTGGGCAAAATGATTGATTGCATTCAGGCGTCAGGAAATAGCGAAACCATGCCAACGATTTTGAAGGGCTTGAAATTCTTGGACGAGTGGACAATGAGCTACAGAAGCTTTATACAACATAGACTGCGCGGAGCCTTGAACGTTCTTGACTACGACGAAAAGGAATGCCAGGACAAAGGCACCCCAAGAAACGCTTCCCAAGCTGTTGAAATCCTTAGAGGTGAATACGAGGAAACAATCTACAAAGTGAAACAAGCGCTTGATGGAATTTACACAGAACCCAATGAAGCCGCTTTCGCAGTCGCCGAAGAGTTCAAGGACATAATGATACGCTCAAACGAAATCAGAACCCACTCCGACGATAACGAGAAGCCACACCAGAAATTCAAAAACGATCTCAAAATTCAATGGAGACGCTTTTACAGACCTATACGCGGAGACGTTTGGCCAGATGAGTACGGACATAGCCAGCGCAGACGCGACATCAACACAAAACTTCGTGCGCCCCTTGATAGTTTGTTGTCCATGTTTACAAATTCAAGCTTTGATTTTTTGCGATAAGTTATGACCATGAACGACAACATAGAATTTAGATTTGTTACCAGAACTCTACGTGAAGATTACCATGTTTACGCGGACAATGGTAACGCTATTTTTAGCGATCAGACAGAGTTTGCACCCTTACGAGCGAAATGTTCAATCAGGCCGGAAGACGGAGGGTGCGCGGCTCTCTTTGAGGATAACGGGAAAATTTTTCTAATCGTGTCAGGACTCTCAACCGGACGAAAAGATTTTGCGGGGCGTCCAATTCGTTTTTCGTTCTGTAGGATCTTTCAGGACTCAAGTCAGAATAACAAGGCTAAATCTTATGCATCATTAATCAAGATCATAACCCAATGGCAACAAGTAGAGTCGACTCTTCAATCACTGTTTCACGAGAAAGATAACAGCGTCCATTTTGATCAACAAACTTTTATCGACTGGTTACGAGCTCAATCGCTCCCGACGTTCAACTTTGAAATTTGTAAGCATGGTGATGTCCGAGGAGCTTGTGATATTATATGGCCATCACTAAATTCCATGCTCAAGTGGCTTTACTCGGAGGCTGATGAAATTGTCTGTATATGATAGAATTTTAGCGGGCGTAAACTTTTGGATACCGTGTCCAGAAGTAAAAGAGGAAGATAAAATTTTAAGGAGTGATACAATGAAGCAAGAGCGCATCAATAGTATAATCCAGCAAGGGAAACCTATGGCTGAAAGAATAGCTGCTGTGCGTGAACGTTTTGTTCAGGCAATGGATCAATTTGAAAGATTTCGTGCCCTTTGCAGAACAGCATTGCAAGATAAAGAAGTCGCCGCTGACTTTTCTGAACTTGGCCGCGTAATCGAAGCATCTGATCGCATAATTGTGGGGGGGGGGCGAGCTTAAAGACAATTTAGCGCACATTCAAAACCGCCTTTTGCGTAACACTTTGAACATAGCAGTTATAGGACGAGCTAGGCAAGGAAAAAGTAGACTACTTCAAACTATAACGGGACTCACTTCCGACGAAATCCCCGATGGCAATCAAGCTTTCTGTACAGGAGTTCGCAGCGATATTATTAACGATCCAGCAACGGAAGAAGCTTATGCGAACGTCAACTTTTTGACCGAAGAAAGATTCATCGATGAGAACATTGCGCCGTATTTTGTAGAGTTGCAGAAGTATAAACCAGAACTTTTCACGCCTATGTCGATTGTGGAGTTCAAGGACTTTGTTCTACCACAGCCAGGAACTTTCAAAGCAACTCCTGAGGACGTCACGCAGATGAATCTTCATTTGCAGCACCTCAAAGACCTTCAGGAACATTTACCACAATACCAAGAATATCTAGGCAAGCCACCGTTAAGAATCTCAAGAGGACAAATCCGAGAATACGTAGCGCAGGACAACACTAAAGGTGAACGCGTTTACTTTAAGCACATGGCCGTCGATAGCGTCGAGATTTTCTGCAAGTTCCCTAATTCTGATGTGGGAGCATTGAGACTCATAGATTTACCGGGCCTCGGAGATACTCGTATTGGCGACGTTGATAGAGTCGTGAGGGCTTTAAGGGATCAAGTTGACCTAGTTTTCTTCCTATCGAAACCTTCAAACGCTGGCGCAGGTTGGCAAGATAATGAAGTCTATTTGTACAGTCAAGCAAGGCGAGCACTTGGTGAGAAATTACCGATTGAGCGTTGGGCTTTTTGGGTGTTCAATCATGATTCACGCACTGGAGCAGATAATAGGACTCAATGTGAGCTTCTGAAAAATTCTATGCGTGCTGCACAGATTAGTGTAGCTGATACTGTGATTGTAGACTGTACCAACACCGAAGAAGTCTCGGAGAAATTAATCGACAAAGCACTTGAACACCTAGCAAGCAACATAGAACGCAACGATCGTGAATACGCTGAAAACATACAGGCTTCACTCATAAGCACTATGCAGAAATTCCGTGAAATTCTTTCTGAAGCTCAAATGATTTTACGCGACGACAGCAGTTTTGATGATAGAGATAGCGGAGTTTTTGATGGCTTGTTCGATTATGTATGGGACGAAATTTGTGAGGAACTTCAGGCTTATGTGGAGGAAGACTCGGTATTAAGACGTAACAGGGAAAATCCTTGCTTGCCATTACAGGAACGAATTGAAACTGTACTCGATGAAGAAGATAACACCGATGTTGGAGTAGCTGCGGAGGCTATGAAGAAGGCTTCACGAAGGCGCGGAGGTCTAGGATCGGCTTATGAGGATTGCCTGCACCAGCTTAGAACAGGTTTAAGCCGTAAGATGCAACAGAATCTCGATGACATTTTGGAAAACGTATTATGCGAAACGAAAGATACACTCTGCTATATCTTAGGAGTAACAGGACGACTTGAGAAACGTTTTAGAGTTCATGATCACAGGCTTTTCGGTGAACTGCTTAACTTTATTGAGGCTTCAGGATACAAGGACGAGGTTCCGACGTTGATTGAGGGTTTTTCACTCGTGAATGATTGGACAATGAGTTATCGCAGCTTCATTCAACACCGTATCCGTAGCTCACTGAATGCACTGGATCCACTTGACAGCGAATGTCTTGCTATGGGGACTCCGACGAGTGAAGTACAAGCAGCCGAGAATCTCCGAGAACTTTATAAGCAAGCAATCTACACTCTTCGAAAAGAGTTCGACGAGATTTATTCAGAACCCAACAAAGCGGCGTTTGCTATTGCCGAAGAATTCAAGGATATAATGATTCGTCCACATGATACAAAGGACAATGGGCCAAGACTGATTAATCAGTGGAGAAAGTTGTATCGTTCGATCAAAGGCGACATTTGGCCGGAAGAGTATGGGACTTCACAGCGTAGGCGTGACGTATGTGCAAAATTGCGCGTGCCCCTGATGAGTTTAGTTGCCTTGTGTAACTCAACGGATTTCACTTTTTTGAATTAGGTAGCTTACAATGTCAAATAATAAATCACAGCTGCTGAAAATCTTAGGATCAGAGGGGATAAGCATTATTATAAATGCCGTAAGACGTCTGTTCATAAGTAGAAAGTCAAGCAACGAATTATGGTTCACAGCGTTGGGGCCGAGCGGTGCGGGTAAAACCACACTGCTTGCCTGTATGCACAAAAGGTTTGAGGAACTGTTGCCCGGTTCATTCTATCCTGCAGATAACAAAACTTTCAGCACGTTGAACAGCGCTTACAAGAAGCTTAAGATAGAAGCCAATAGTCCTAGCATTGAGTTTGAAGTTGGCGTTGAGGGTACAAGTGATTTGCGCCAATATGCCTTTACTATTAAGGGGAAGAGAGCAAATTTGCCGGTGAGATTCTTTGACTTCCCTGGCGGTTGGTTAAATCCTTATGACGAAGCACAAGCTGAAAATCATGAACAAGTTATCAATATCGTACAGCGTTCTATGGTCATCATGGTGGCTATAAATACTCCTTACATAATGGAGTTTGATGGACGCTATAAAGATTACGCCGGAGTTGATGAGATTGAATACGCAATCAAGTTGAGCCTTCGTAATGACAATAGCGATAAGTTGATTCTCCTAGTGCCGATTAAATGCGAACGTTATACTCGAACTGCTGCGGACAGCAAAATTATGCGCGACAAAATCAAGAAAGTGTTCAGTGGGATTCTAAACTTACCTCAAAATCCTGTGTATCGAGATAGACTCGCTATAGCTCTGCTGCCTGTTCATACTGTCGGTAACGCTCACTTCAGCCGCTTCACTTTTAAAGGAGGAAATATAACCCAAGAAGTTTACGTGAAAAATCGCACAATGAAATTCAGTCCTAAAGATGCCGACCAGCCGTTACGCTACGCAATGAGTTTCTTGCTGAATGAATTTGCTAAAGGTAGTACAGTCTTGGCCTCCGTAAAGAATATGTTCATGCAGAACGACATCAACTCGCTCAGGGATTTCGTACGTGCCGGAATGAAGCTTAACAGTGAAAACTTCGAAATAATGTGCGGCCAAAAACTACTATATAAAACTGTGTAGAGTGCCTGAAATAGGAGGAAAAATTTAATGGCGGACAAAGAATTATGGTTTACGGCGTTGGGGCCAAGTGGTGCAGGTAAAACTACATTGCTTGCCTGTATGCACAAGAAGTTTGAGGATATGTTGCCTGGGTCATTCTACCCTTCTGATCCGAGAACTTTCAGCGATCTCATAAAAACTTACAAAAAGTTGGAGGGAGAAGCTAATGGTCCTTCGATAGAATTTGGGATCGCCCTAAAGGGAACTGACGAATTACGCCAATATGCATTCACGATTAAGGGCAAAAAAAAGAGTGTACCAGTTCGCTTCTTCGATTTTCCAGGAGGCTGGATGAATCCGCATGACGTGAGTCAAGCAGAGAATTACAAGCGCGTTATTAACATTGTCCAAAAATCTATGGTCATAATTGCTGCTGTGAACACTCCTTATATTATGGAGTTTGACGGGAAGTATAAAGACTATGCTGGAGTTGATGAGATTGAACACATTATCAAGATGAGCATAACTGACAAGGACAAGTTAATACTGTTTGTGCCGATTAAGTGTGAACGTTATACACGCACTCCACTAGGCAAAGTCACAATGATTAACAAGATTAAGCAAGTGTTTTCCTGTACGTTAAAGCTAGCATATAATCCAGTGTATCAAGACAAACTTGCTATAGCAATAATGCCAATACATACCGTCGGGAACGCGCAATTCAGTCGTTTCGAGTTTGAGGCCGGAAATATCGTGCGTGAAGTTTACTTGAAGAATCGCAGCTTGAAATTCACTCCCAAGGACGCCGATCAGCCTTTACGTTATGCTATGAGCTTTTTGTTGTCAGAGTTCAAGAAAAGCAGTGGAGGTTTCTGGAATTCATTCCTCGATTGGGTTTTCTCGCGCGATAACATGGCCGAAATTAGCAATTTCATTCGTGAAAACATGGTAGACTTCGACATTGTCTGCGGTCGTGAGCTCATAGGGATTTAATCACAACAAGAAAGAAGGTTAGTATAATGAAATTTCGATTTAAGACACGAACTAGATCAGTGAATGGCGATTATAGAGTCTTCGGAGAGGGCGGCAAAAATATTTATCCCGAATCTGAATTTAAGCCCATAGCTGATAAAACGGACAGGCAAGACGATCCGTATGTTGCATTGTATGAAGAAGACGGGCTGATATATGTTGCGGCTTTTGACATGAAGCGAGGCACAAAGGATTTTGCTAATCGTCCTATAGTTTTTTCATTCTATCAGGTGTTCGAGGATTTCGGGAGTGCTTGGGCAGCTTTTAGCCGTATGATTCTTGAATGGTCAGAGGCCGAGACAAAAATGCGTTCACTCATCAAGGAGACTCCCAAGAAGGAAGGACGAGGTGAGAATATAGAATTTCAACAAGAAGCTTTTATGGCATGGCTACAGGAAAAACGAGGACGCATTGTGAATTATTCCCTATTGAAAAATGGAGACGTTGTAAAGCTCTCAAGTATAAAATCCGGTATAGCGTTTAGGCCTAAAAGTTGGTGCACCCTCAAGTGGGACGAGAATGGAGGCGAGATTTACTGCTTTCGATCCAACCGTGAAAAATCCTCTGGCAACGTTCTCATTGGGCGTAGCAAAGGTGACATTAAAAACGGTCATAGCAGCAGCAACTATGGCGGAAAAGACTTCACAGTACATAAAGGAAAAGGCTGGAAACTCGTTGCGGGATTTATCATAGTACTAAGTTTAATAGGTTCAGGCGTTGGAATAAATAAAGTTCTTATGAAAAACGCTGAGGCCAAGGCAAGAAACACAATTAACGCAAATAATTCGCGTAATGCCGAAGTTAGCAACAAAATTAAACTTATCTCACGTGATATTGCAGAGAACAAGAAATCATTGCTTGAGGCTTTGGAGGGCGCAAAAGAAAGCATAGGAACTAATGAGTTTGCTACGTTCATAAAAAGAATGGAGAAGTTCAACGATGAAATAATTAAAGCTCAAACAAGATTAGAGAACTTGCAATCCCAAAATCACAAGAACAAAAACTCTAACGAACAACTTCTGGCTAGCATCGACAATAACTTCTCTAAAAAACGTGAAACAATCGAAGCCGGATTATTAACGACGAGTCGAGATATATATGACACAGAACAATCAGCAGATGAGCTTCAAGACACGGTAAAAGCACTAGGAATGTAAAAAATACAAGGCGTTCTGAATCTCTATAGAGACTCGGAACGTCAATACTTTATCCTAGAATTTTTACTATATCTCTAAGTTTATTCACATGCTCTGTAAGCTGCTTAACTTTTTCTTTCAAGATAGCGTTTTCGATTTTAAGCATTAGATCCTGCGTGAATTCTGTGTTTGCAATATTCTCTTCAGAAGAAATATTATCCTCAACTGGTTTTACTTCTTTCTGAGGCAAATTATCATCAACAAATTTTTCGTTAGCTTCTTCATCTGGTGTATCTGATATATCTGATGTGCTCGGAATAAAATCAGAATCTGTTTGCGAGTCCATAGCGTTAAGCCATTTCATAATGATCTTCTTGTTCATTCCAAACTCTATAGCAGTTCGAAGTACGCCAATCTCTTTCACTCTTGATAAAATCGTGCGTTTTTCTTCCGGCGTAAAATATTGCTTATGATTATATCTAAAGGGTACACTTAACGGTCTAGGAGAAGTTATTTCTCTGGCTCTTTGAGCGTTATCGTCTCTAAAATATTTTGTGTTCATGCTAACTCACCTGATAATTTAACTATGCAAAAATCCGCGCTACAAGAACGATGAAGCCTGAACTTGCATAACGGATTTCAATCTTACTAGTGTGATTGAGTGGGATCGCTCATCAAAGCTGTAATAGCTGCCTTAAGCCGTTCAAGTTGCCCAGTGAGATATTGAACTTTTTCTTTCAAGATTATGTTCTCAATTTCGAGAGCTGATACCTGTTTTTTACTCGGCGCTGGAACTGAAGGAATGTTCTGTTCTACCTTAACCACCTGAGGCTTTTTAACGGGTTCAATTGGTATTGGTTTAAGTTTAGGTGCAGGCGCAGGTATGGGCGTAGACTGTTTTACTTCTGTGCGTTGAGCCACATCAGAGTCCGCCGCAACCGGCATTGGCTTCATCTTACCAAACTTGAATGTCCAGTTGTATACCATTGAGAGAGAAATACCGGCTTCTCTTGCAGCTTGTGCCGCACCTACTTCCCTGGATCTTTCTATAACAGCTAATCGTTCAGCTAACGAGAATTCTTTCGCGCGTTTTAACCTAACCGGCTTTTCTGGTTTCAGGCGGCCTGCTGTTAATGGTATCGGAGTTGAAGTAGTCTGCTCTTTTTCTTCCATAGCAGATTTTATAATTGCTCTGCGTCTCAAGGACACGACCAACGAAGTGGAAATACCATATTCTTGTGCAGCTCTAGCAATTCCAACTTCTTTTATTCTTGTGACAATTTTTTCGACTTCTTCAGGCGTAAAATCTTTAACTTTTCTATTTTTAGGCTTAACGTTGCCGGCCGCCTCATCGTTCATAAGTTCAGCACTTGTTTCGTTTTGTGAGTCTTTTATTTGTTCGTCTGTCATTTCTGGCATAAAGAGTTCCTCCGGTTAATCATATTACTTGCTTTTGATTATACTACATAGCACAAATCTATTTCTATAAATTTTCATGCGTTATATACTACTACAATTTCTTCCGTTCCAATCGTTGAGCGCAAGACTTAACCTTTCATTGCCTCCACTTTCACAACCGCATTCTTTGCACCTGAACGAGTACCACATATCTTGGTGAAGTTGTTCTATGTTAGTACTTCCGCAGCATGGACAAGGACGAAGTATAGCTTTTG
>CAJOGG010000025.1:0-10281 GCA_905234205.1 uncultured Synergistales bacterium
TTCTGTGAAACTTTCCAACGTTACGGTATCTAATGCTTCTGTTCAAGCTGCGGCAACAAAAGGAACGGTTGTAGTTTCTTACACTTTGACTATTGGCGGAAATTCGGAGCCTTACTCGCACACAGAAAATGATGTCGATTTGTCAGAAGAAAGTTCAGGCGTGTATGCATTCTCATTTGATAATCTGTCATTCACAATCGATCCAACTTCAGGTGTATTTACTATTGCAGGCAATTTCACATTCGCGGGCAAAGAATATACTCTTGCTGATCCAATTACAATCGGCGTGTCTGAAAAAACAACTCCCGACACTCCCGTAACAACAGTCAATGATATATGGAACGGTGGTTGGGTTGCAATGACAGGCTCACCTAAGATTGATTTAGGCAATGGCGTTTCTCTTGATGCGTCTGTGAAAAATATTTCGGTATTTTTTGAAAGCAGCGATGTAGAAGATACTGACGGTTCAACAACGATGTCCGCGTTTTTCTATGTAGCAGCGAGCAATGACCTGATAAAACTACCCGTGCTCTTCGACAGAGAAATAATAGCAACCTCGCGTGATGAAACGAATGAAAAAGTTTGGGAAGCAAAGACGAATAATGACGGCGATTTTAATATCACTTTGATTGACGAGACACACGCAACTTTCAACGGGACATTTACGTTTGCCAATGCTAAGATTTCCTGCAATGAGATAGCTTTGATTAAACCGACTACTGCAACCGATATGGGCGATATATCAACCAAAATTAAAGGCACGTGGCAATCCGATAACGAGAGCGCCAACGGAGGATTTCAGATTTTAGTAACTCCTGCCGGCCAGTCCGTATTTTTAGGAAGAGGTGGCTATCTTAACCAAATTATTTCTGACGATTTCATGAAAGTCGACGCTCTGATGCCTACTACCGGAGTAAACGGCACGACCGGCATTGCGTTGCCTATTATTTTAAGCAATGATATCAGTTCCCTCAAATTAGAAAATATTTTCGGCAAAGTTTACCGTTTTGATGTTGATTCCGACAACAATGCTTCAACAATGCTGAAGGGAGTTATTGCCTTTGACGATGCAAGTGCGAACAAAGCAACTATGGTCATAGCGTTGGGCGGGGCTAATAGTGCTGTATCAGCGCTCGGACAGAGTTTTTCAGTATTTGAAGTCACGAACAAGACAGGCGATGAGATAGATATAACTTCATCTCTGCCACAAACTGCATGGCATGCTGAACAGGCGGTCGGCATAGCAGATATTGTAGGCGAACGTGCCGCAGTTTTACCTCTCGTCATGTCAGCGGATAAACCTTTCTCGGTTGAATTTACTGAAGTTGACCTTGCAAAACGAGAAGTAACCATATCGGCTGAGGGTTTATTCACGGTGTTAGGCAACAGCGCATTGAGTTATGACGTAGGCCAGATGATAGGGCAATTAACGGGAACGTCCAGCAACAGCGTTACTCTGCCCGTCTCAAAAATAGGCTTTAATACCTGGTACGCCGCTTCAACACACAGCCAAATTACAGTAATTTTGACAAGCGAGGACGCGAGCTATGTATCGGTTGTATTGTATCCGAATACTACGACAAGGGCTTCTCTTGTAGGACTAGTGAAAAAACAATAAACACTCTACACGGTATTTAACGCGAAAAGCCCGTAAGGTCACAAAAGCCTTGCGGGTTATATTTTATTCGGAGATTCTATCAAATTTACGTTGCCTTAAAAATTCTCGCAGTCTATAATTTCAAACTATCCAATTAAATTTTACATGAGGTGATTTCTATCATGAAGAAGTTTGTTATAGCATTACTAGTTATTTTATTAGCTCTTATGTCTGTCTCGGCTTATGCTTGGGCACCCAAGAAAAACGTCACTGTAATCGTTGCTTACAAAGCAGGAAGTGGCACTGACAACACCGCGCGAGTTCTCTCAAAGTATGCAACAGAGAAGATCGGCAAAACTCTCGTCATTCAGAATCTTGAAGGCGGCTCGGGGTCAATCGGTTGGACTGCTTTATCACATGCTCGTCACGACGGAAACACGATCGGATTCGTAAACCTCCCTACACTTTGCTCAAACATCGTCGAAGGACTCGGAGATTACAAGATTGATGATTTCATTCCGATCTGCAACCACGTCAACGAAACTTCACTTGTACTTGTCGGCAAAGATAGCCCGTTCAATACGCTTGGTGAGTTAGTTGCATTCGCTAAAGACAATCCCGGAAAACTCAAAGCCTCAACAAATGGCATGAAGGCCTCTAACCACATTGGCTCAGAGTTATTGGCAAAGTCCGCTGGTTTTACGTACATGGCTATTCCTTATGGCGGAACGGCTGACCAGTTACTCGCGTTAAGGCAAAAGGAAGTTGATTTCTCCGTTGCAAAAGAAGCTGACATTGCGGCAATCATGAGCGAAGTAAAAATTTTGGGAGTGTTTGCTGAACAGCGTATGCCCTCACTTCCTGACGTCCCGACACTCGGCGAACTTGGCTACTATGACAAATGGTACGGAAGCGCTAGAGCAATCGTTGCCCCCAAAGGTACATCAAAGGACGCTATAGAGTTCTACGAGGCAGCATTCAAAGCCGCTATGGAGGATCCAGAATATATCGCAGCCGCAGAGAAAGCCGGCGTTACTACCGCATACATGAACGCTGAAGACACGGCCAAGTTGATTAATCAACAGTATGATTTTTGCGTGAATGAAGTTGCAAAACTTTGGGAGTAATTAATCATCATGAAGAAGACTGATATAGGAGTTGTGATTGCATTTTACGGGGTATGTGCTTTCTTCCTGTACATGACATTGCAGCTCCCACAATCTGCACAGATTTATCCGTTATGCGTTATAGCGTTGCTGGCTGGCTTAACTACTCTGCACGTGTTCAACATTATATGCGTCGCAATTCGTGAAGGTGTTACGAGTGGACTCGAGAGCTTGAAGGATTTCGTGCCCTCACAATTCTTTACACTGTTCATAATGATAGTTATTTACCTTGCGGCAATGCCTTATCTTGGCTTCTATATTGCGAGTGTTATATTCATGGCGGCGAGCTTGATTTTCTTGCGCGTGAAGTTATGGCAGATTATAGCGGCTGAAGTCGTCGTTATTGCGTTGGTTTATTGCGCGTTCGAGTTATTCCTTGAGGTTAGATTGCCTGTAGGGGAATTGCTTGAGAGTTTGGGCTATTAAGGAGGGATATTCATGTTAGAGACTTTAGGCTTAATGGGCAACGGCTTTATAAATGCTCTGTACCCCGTGAATATTCTTGCAATGTGTGCGGGCGTCACGATCGGAATAGTAATCGGCTGCTTACCTGGACTTTCTGCGGCTATGGGCGTGGCGTTGTTGTTGCCTATGACGTTCTCAATGGAAGCTTCAACGGGAATGATTATGTTAGGCGCAATTTACTGCGGGGCTATTTTCGGCGGATCAATCTCTGCTATATTGATTCACACTCCTGGAACTCCTGCTAGTGCTGCGACAGCGATTGAGGGCTACGAGATGACAAAGAAGGGCCAAGCTGGAAAGGCGTTAGGTACTGCGTGCATAGCGTCATTCTTCGGCGGGTTGCTCTCTTGTATATCGTTGTATTTCTTTGCTCCTTTGCTTGGACAGTTGGCTATGAAGTTCGGGTCCCCTGAATATTTCTGGCTCTCAATTTTCGGACTCACAATAATTGCTGGCGTCTCATCAAAATCCATGGTCAAAGGCTTAATGAGCGGCGCGCTTGGGTTATTGCTATCTACAATCGGCATGGACCCTATGCAAGGCGTGAAGCGTTTCATGTTCGGTCAATCGTCATTGTACGAGGGAATCAACGTTACTTGCGCATTAATCGGTTTATTCTCAATGAGTCAAGCGTTGTCATTAGCTGAGGCCAAGATCAAACAGCGTGCGCGAGCTACACAATTCAACGACCGCATGATGCTTACTAAAGAGGAGTTCAAGACCATAGCCCCGACAATCGGACGTTCATGGATAATCGGAAACCTTGTGGGAATTTTGCCAGGTGCAGGAGCGTCAATAGCTTGCTTTATGGGTTACAACACCGCGCGACAATTCTCAAAGCACAAAGAATTATTTGGCCATGGAAGTTATGAAGGAGTTGCAGGGAGTGAGGCGGCTAACAACGCTGTAACGGGAGGCTCATTAATCCCAATGTTGACTCTTGGAATACCCGGCGAAAGTGTTACGGCTGTGTTAATGGGTGGCTTGATAATTCAAGGCTTGACCCCTGGGCCGAATCTTTTCGTGGGAGAAACTGCACAAATGACTTACACATTCTTTGCGGGCTTCGTTCTGATTCAGTTCTTTATGCTTGGGATAGGCTTGCTTGGCTGTAGAGGATTTGCGAACATTTCGAGACTCTCTGACGCTATTTTGATTCCTGCTGTAACGATTTTGTGCGTGGTTGGCTCGTTTGCTATTCACCAGAATTTTGTTGACGTAGTAATCATGATGATATTCGGTGTAATCGGTTGGCTTGCTAGAAAATTTGGGCTTAACAATGCGGCTATAGTGTTGGCTCTCATACTTGGCCCAATCGGTGAAAAAGGTTTACGACGTTCGCTCTTGTTATCCAACGGGGATCCTAGAATATTATTCTCGACTCCTATTTGTTGGGTGTTAGTGGCGTTGTGCGTAATCGGAATTTTGTCGCCGGTTATCATGGATAAATTTGCTGGAAAAGCAGAGAAGGAAGAGTAGAGTTTTATGAGAAAGATTCTTGTATGTTCATTAGTGTTATGCGTGTTAGCGTCGTCGTGTTTTGCGGCGGAGATTAACTTGGCCAAGGCTCTTGATACTGGAGAAGCTGTACGCCAAACGATAATACCGATAGTTGACGGTCAAGCGCTCAAAGTTGACTGGTACAAAGCCCCTTACGTTGCTAATCCCAATCGCCCGGAAGATCAGCTGATTAATATCTACGTGCCCGAAAACGTTCAAGAGAAAGCTCCGATTTTGTTCGTGATCAATAATGGCGGGTGGTTCATGGACGATTACGCGGCTACGGTCGGAGATAGAGACGGAATAGCAATCAGGGACGGCGAAAATTTCCAGACTGATATTGACGTTGGATCGGATTTATCGCAGGGACGCAGACAATTTTCCGCAATGGCTCTCAAGCGCGGCTTTATAGTTGTCTCATACGGAGCAAGAGGCAGAAACAACGGCGTTATAGGTCATTCACCAGCAACTGCTACAGACACGAAGGCGGCAATCAGATATTTACGTGCCAACAAAGCTTTCTTGAAACATGCTGACACCGATAAGATTTTCGCAAATGGAACCTCAGGCGGTGGAGCTATGACGAGTTTAATAGCAGCCAGTGGAAACAGCCCGGACTTCTTTGAATATCTTTACGAGATCGGAGCGGCTGGAATCTCAAAGACTGACGACGGAAAATTTGTGAGTGATCCTGAAATCGGCGATAACATTTTCGCGGGGTTAGCTTATTGTCCAATCACTGACCTTGGGAACGCCGACGCAGCTTATGAATTTACGTATAACTCAACGAGGGCAAAACTTTTTGAGGCCGGAGAACTTGATTATTCTGACGCTGGAGCAACAAAGGAAGCTATCATGTACAAGTCAGGAGCTTTGCGCGCAAGATATATGGATTACGTGAACAGCTTAAACTTGAATCGCAAGGACGGAACGAAATTGACGGCTGATAACCTTGAGGGCGAGATCATTAAGCTTATGAAGGCTGAAATCGAGGAGACCATTAAGGAACTTGGCGTTGAGAAAATGCGCGAGGATATTGCTAGCTCAAAGTGGCACGGAAATAACTGGCTTGTCTTGAACGATGACGGAAGCTATGAATATGACTTTGAGGCACATAAATATTTTGTCGCAATGAACACAAAGCTCAAGATAGCCCCAGCCTTCAGCAACTCCGGACTCTATGAGCCACAACAACAGAACGAGGATAATTTATTCGGGACTCGTGAACAGCCTTATAGCCCGTTTGAGTTTCTCTCATGGAATTATGACACCGTGAAGAACACCGTTGGAAAAGACGATACTGGACTCGATTGGGACGAATACATGAAGACTGACGCAGGAAAATTCTTGGCCAAGCAGATAAAAATGACTAGCCCGTTTGATTATCTCACGAAAGATACGAACGTTGACACGGCTCCGAATTTCTATGTACGTTGGGGAATGAAGGATCGTGACTCATCGTTTGCGCTTGAAACAGTTTTCTATCACGAGTTACTTAACTGTAAGAGCATCAAGAATCTTAATTTCGAGTTTGCTTGGTTGTTCCCACATTCAGGGAATTACGACGCTAAAGAAGCGTTTGAATGGGTAGACTCGATTCTGAAATAGTGAATTGAACTGTAGTGAGGTCCTCTGAATAAATTTCGGGGGACCCCTTAATTATTTACTCGAATAACTCCGCAATAATATCCGCGACTTTTTCGACCTTGTTAGCTCTCACGACGTTACTACCACAGAAGAATAACCCCGTCTCCCAATTTCCGACCTGTGCATCAACAAGAGCGGCGGCTATACAGAACGTCTCCTTAGTCTTTCTATATCGGCAATGTGATAAGCAATTCGCAAAGCATGGTTTACTATCAACTTCACCTTCAAGATATTTCGCTACGAATGGATTCTTTATGGCTCGTCCCGGTAATCCCGCAGGGCTATGAATCAACACAACGTCTTCTTCTTTTGCGTCAATGAAAGCTTGTTTGAACCTGTCCGAAGCGTCTCCTTCAACCGTACAAGCAAAACGCGTCCCCATTTGTACACCTTTAGCACCGAGCGCAAAGACTCTTTCTAAGTCGTTTCTGTCCCAAATTCCTCCGGCAGCTATTACAGGAATATCACTCTTCATCTCTTCAGCAACAAAGCGAACTACATCGGGCAAAGCATTTTCGAGTCTCAAAGCTGGATCGTAAACTTGTTCAATCGTGGTTGCGCCTAAATGTCCTCCGGCTGTGGCTGGCTCTTCGACGACAAACGCATCGGGCTGACGGTTATATTTATCCTCCCAACGTCGAGTTATAAGGCTGGCGGCTTTCGCCGAACTCACTATGGGGACTAATGCCACATCAGGAAAATCTTTCGTGTAGTCTGGAAGTCTCAAAGGCAACCCCGCTCCGGAGATAATTATGTTGGCGCCACCTTCAGCACTTGCTCTAACTTGTCTGTCGTAATCAGTCAACGCAACCATACAATTAACGGCAATAATCCCTTCAGGGCCTGCGATAGTTTTAGCTTTCTGTACAGCCGCACGAACTACAACTTCATTCGCGTCAAAATAGTTATGCTTCTCCTTTATGAACAATGGCGAGTCATGTGCAAGCCCAACGCTGGCTATCGTTCCAATAGCTCCACACTTAGCAACATTGCCGGCCAAGTTCGGGCCCGATATATCAACGCCCATACCTCCCTGAATTAACGGATAACGAGGCTGGTATTTACCTATTTTCAAAACAGGCATAGATTGATTCAACTTTTAGAACACACTCCTTTTATATCAAAGTAAGTTTTTTATGAGTATATCATGTATGAGTTAGTTGCTGCATGGTAATTCTATTGTGAATGTGCTTCCTTGACCTTTTACACTCTGCACAAAAATTTTCCCGTTATGAGCATCAACAGCTGCTTTAACAATCGCAAGACCAACTCCGCTTCCTCCTGTGACTCTTGCTCGTGACTCGTCGGCTCTGTAAAATCGTTCGAAGATATTCGGCAAATCCTTCTCGGAAATCCCAATACCTGTATCACTGACTTTGATTATTATCTTATCAGCTTGCTTGTATAATTTCACGTTCACGTTTCCGTCTTTGTTAGTGTATCTTGCTGCGTTGGAGAGCAAATTATCAATTACATGTCGAAATTTTTGGGGGTCAATATCCGCGTATATGTCATGCTCAAGTTCATTCGTAAAAGTTATTCCCAATTTCTCAAACATTGGCGCGAAAGTTTCAAGTGAGTAGCCTATAAACTCTTTCATGTTCGTTTTCTCCGTGCGAATCTCAAGCACTTCACCTTCAAGCCTCGTCAATGCGTCAACGTTAGCTATTAATGTTTCAAGCCTGTTAATCTCGTTTAAGCAGTTCTCAAAACGTTCCGGAGTTGGCTCAAAAATTCCATCAGCTATTGCTTCGATCTGTGTACGTACAACAGTTAAGGGCGTTCGTAGTTCATGAGATACATCGACCATTAAACGACGTCGCAATTTTTCTTGGCCCGCTAGAGCTTTTCCCAAGTCCTCGACTCCTTTTGTCAAGTCATCAAGTTCACGAATCCCAACCGGCGGAAATTTTTCATCAATATCATAATCCCCTTTAGAGATTTGCTTTGTACGTTCAATAGCTTTTATCACAGGGCGCGTTAAACGTTTAGAGACTATATAACCAAGCACACAAGCTACGAATATCATTATCACAGCTCCAGTCAGAGTGTAACGAGTCAAGTATGACACAAAAGAAATCTCAAAACGTTCAGTCGGGACTCTGCGCGTAATTTCAAGCCTGCCTATATATTTATCGTGGCCAAGTTTCAAAGTTATACGCTCGGTTTCATGTTCAGACTCGAGAGTATGATTTTCATTGCTGTTATTCATTCTATGTGGTGGCATAGGTTTTAGCGTGAAGACATTGTTATTATTCGCATCAATCAACGATATAATCATGCTACCCCATTGTGGCGCCGGCCTCAAAATATCCATAACTCTACGACGTCTCCAAATGCCTCCTTCTTCATAGTAAAGCTCTGTGAGAGATTCAGCTAAGTTATCCAGGGTGGCTTGTCTCATTTGATCTAAAGAATTTCTGAAAGCTGTGATACTGAATTTAACGCTCAAAGCCGGGACTACAATTCCGCATACAATCACGAGAATAATATACAGGGCCAAAAAGTGTTGCCTGAATGATCTAGTTCTCATCGTCGAATCTATAACCGAATCCGTAAACAGTTTTTATCCAGCCATTTTCGTGACCAGGTTCAGAGAGTTTTTTGCGCAACGTCTTTATATACGTGTCAATGGTCCTGTCAAAGCCGTCGTAATCGTCACCAAGAGCCGCGCGAATAATTTCTTCCCTTGACCATGTCCGAACAGGTTTAGAGGCGAGAGTCGAGAAGATCAAAAATTCGTTTCGAGTTACAGGTATATTCACGCCATCTTTACGAAGTTCAACTCGTTCCGGGTCGATCTCAATTCTTCCGCCAGCAAAACTTCCTGACGCCATGTTGTCGCGTGTTTCTTTCGGCCGTAATTGCGCGCGTATTCTTGCCATTAGAACTCGTGGGCTGAAAGGTTTAGAGACGTAATCATTAGCGCCTGTATCAAGCCCCAACACTACATCAGACTCACTGCTTCTGGCTGTAAGCATGATTATAGGCACGTTAGATTTCTCTCGTACACGTCTGCAAACTTCTTCACCGTTCAATTTCGGGAGCATGAGATCGAGAATGATTAAATCAATGTCGCCCTCTTCAAAAATTTCCAACGCCTTCAAGCCGTCCGACGCCGTTACAGTTTCATAGCCCTCACGCTTTGCATAAGCACTCACGACTTCAGCAATAGCCGCTTCATCTTCGACGATTAAAATTTTCATGAATAAATATTCCCCTTTCATAAGAATTTCATAAACATTACATAAAGCACTCATATTTTATTGTTATTCTATCAGCGTTGAAACAAGGAGGTCGAGAAAATGCGAAATAAAAAATTAGCAGCAACGTTCTTGGCATTAACCCTAGTGAGTGCAGCAACACCCGCAAGTGCAGAGGGAATGGAAGTCGACTGGGATATATTGCTACATTTTGGGAATGAGCATAGACAAAGTGGCCCACCACGACACGAACCACCGCCGCCTCCGCCAAGACACCCCGGCCCACCTCATAGGCCACACGGAATGCGACCAGCGCCACCTCCTCCGCGTCACGGTCATGGAGGTTATGAGCCACGACGACAACAAACGGAACGACGAGAAAGATCGCGTGAAAGAGGAAGTGAACGCCAACAACAAAGGCGTTAGGATATAACGAAGAGCAATCTTTAGACAAAGGAGTTTTAATAGCAATGAAGCGAAAAGTTTTAGCAGGTTTAGTAGTAGCAGGAGTGGTAGGAATTTCGGGAGCAGCATTGGCAGATTTCGATTTCAGCGTCGATTTAGGCTCACAGAAGTTTGAAACGGTTGCCAAGGCACAGAACCAAAAACTAAGAGGTAACCCGCCAGCGATGCCTTCAGGGGATAGACGTCCTCCAATGATGATGAGCGGAGACAGAAGACCTCCAGAGCCGCCGGACGGAAA
>CAJOGG010000025.1:10438-18643 GCA_905234205.1 uncultured Synergistales bacterium
TTAGTAGTTTGTGTAGTGTTCGGAGCAGGGGCAGCTTTAGCCCAGCAGGTTAAGCCCAACGAGCAAGCGAAAGGGAATTTGCCCGCGAGAGTTCATCAAACGCGTGGTACTGACAGAAATTTTGAAGCTAACAGAGGCCCTAACAGAATGCCACAACATAACGGCCCACGCTTCTGTGAAGGAATGGGAATGCCAGGAGGCAGAGCTTTACGTTTCACTCCGGATATGCCCAAGGAGATTCGCGCAAAAGTTGTTGAGCTTGCAAAACTCAAAATCGACCTTGAAGCAGCTATGTATGACAAGCCACTTAACAAGGCCAAGGTTATGGAACTTTATGCGAATGTTCAGAAGGTCAAAGCAGAGATTGAGGCCTGGAGATTTGAAACAATGCTCGAACGTGGCGAAGAGTTCAAGATTCAAATGGAACTTAACAAGCAATATTCTCCAGAACCTCAGGGTAACGTCGAAGAAGTCAAAGAAGAACCCGAAAACGCCAACTAGTACATACATGTAAAGGCTACCGTCATTTGCAAGTGGCGGTAGTTTGTTTATTTCACGCTCAACATAGCTTTCACTGTAACCTCAACAGCCTCACCGCGAGTCATTTCCGTAGTTAATGGCAGCGATAACTTGAGATCCCCAACTATATTTCCTAAACGTTCGTTAAGAGTTTTTATATCGTCATCGTTGATTTTCTCGTCAATTCCAAAGCGTCCTTGTGCCTTGTTGCCCGACACTAGCTGTAATAAATCCATGTTGTTAAGATAATGTCTAACCCCGTAAGCCCTCATTGAAGGATATTCGCGAGGCTCAATTAACTTGTAGAGTGTAGCCAACTGTACGGACTTGTAATACTTGCTAGTCTCTGGAACGTCAGAATACTTGCACAACGACAAATTAACGTCCGAATCCAGCAAGGCCTTCTGAACGTGAAACGCTTTAACTTGACTCGGCTGCTTGTCCTGTAAAATTGCTGTTGCTGCTAAAGCTCCGGCTGCTTGCCCCGTCATCATTGTTATTGGCTGTAACCTTAAGGCTCCAGCTGAAAGTCTTGACATTGATAAATTTTTCTCGGCCGCTATGAGTCCTTCAACGTCCTTTGGAATTAATATATCCATAGGCACCTGAAAATTTCCTCGTGGCGAATGAGCTTCAATATACTCGGCTTTCTCTCCTATATCGTCCTCCATGTTCTCGGAAGTATCGGAGTGATGAAGATCTAAGTTATAGCCACCAATTGCTATAGCGTCAGCAAATTCATTATTGTTATTTCCGTCCTTGTAGCTCAAAGAGTTTTCGAAGAGTTCTTGTGAAATTAAAACATGTTCCCCGATAATGCGGCGAGATTCTCTTACGTAAGGTCTTGGCGGCATATGTCGCGCTATTCGTTGCCACTCCTCCGGTAAATCCTTAGCTGCTTCGGGAAGTTCATTGTATTCGTTCTCGTCGATTGACCAAGGTTCTCCAAGTTCGTTTTGCATGTAATATATGAAATGTAGCGTCTTGATTAAAGCGTCGCGCTCGATTCTTTTGCGTAAAGTTTTGTCCTCTAAGTAGGCAATAGGAAGCCCGTACTGATTTCTCCAACGATATTGCCCCGGGTAATCATTGCCCCAGTTGACTCCAGTCTTAGTGTTTAATGGCCAGTTCTCGATACTAGCGTCATAATTTCCAGGCAAGAACGAGTCAGGCAAGCCGCGATAAACGTTATGCGAGACAAAATTTACTGGCATCTGCACAGGGAACACGCCTTTGAAGTCATTGCCATTTTTAGTTACGTATTTCTCGTAGTTCCATTTGGCTTGATCGTAATTAGGCAAAGAATTTTTCGGGCGTAAATGTTCAGGTATTCCTTCGGGATATTTGCGAATGATTGCGGGCCAAGTTATATCTTGAATCATTGATTTAGGGTTAATCCTTGATGATAGAGAGTTCCCAACTCTGTATTCAGCTCCGACCAATGGCAATATATCCCCGTATTCTGTTGCGTCGATTAAGATTTTGCAGGTTACGTTGTGTTTCCCTTCAGGCGTTTGAATTATCACGCTGTTGATCTTTTTGCTCTCTTTTACCCCGTTTGCGTTGGCTGTGATTATTTTTTCGCTGTCTACTCCGACGATCTCGCTCCCGAATAATATATCCGGAGCATCTTCACCCATTGCCATTTGCATTAGAATTTTGTGCCCCACATGAGGCTCAAAGGCTTTGCTGTCTTCACGCCAATCACTGGTCGCTATAGATTTTCCTCGTGCCGCATAATATTCTTCAACGCGATTGATAAATTCCAGGTACAAACCGCTTGATTCAGTGCACATATCGTCCATAGTTGAGACCCCCGAAGCAACAGCTTGGCCGCCTAAATATTGTGTATCCTCAATAACCAAGACATTAACACCCATTCTTGAAGCTTGAATAGCCGCCGCCATTCCCCCTGTACCTGCTCCAGCTATAACGATGTCGTAATCGTCTCGTAAGTTCTGTGCAGCAAAACATGAATTTACACACAGCATAAATATTGCGAGCGCTAAAATTTTTCGTGTCATTATAATTTCTCCTTAATTGTCAATTGCAAAATAGTCTGAATCGATTCGTTTTATGGCATAAGTTGTAACAGTTGTAACTCCTAAATTATATTCAATCATGTAATTAGCCAGCTCCCGTCCGTCAATCAACACTATCTTGTGATTAAGTTGCTTCTTCACAAAATCTCGTGCCCCTTGAGTAAATTGTCCTGTCGTTATGAATAAGCCCTTAGTTGCTCCCTTGCCAGCTAATGCACCCAAAAATTTTTGTATTTCGGGAGTGCTAATCTTTGAATCATTCTTCCACTTTTTCGCCTGCGTGTATATCGAGTCAAAGCCCAATCGATCAGCTTTCACAAAACCGTCAATGCCTTCATCTCTGCTCTTGGGGGTAACGGCGTCTTCATTCTGTTGCAAAGTTCCATAGCCCATTTTTATGAGCAAGTCCACAACCAAGCGTTCAAAGTCATAATTATTCATGACCGAAATTTCTGCTAATAATTCATCAGCGAGTGCTGAGTTTAATTCATTGATTGCATACTTGATAGCTTCTTGTGGGCTTTGTGTTGAGTCCGCAGTGTCATTTATTGTAACGTCGTCTTCGTTTTCACAGTTATCATTATCGTTATAATCGTTCATAAGCTGGCGGACATACTCAAGAGTCATAGCTTCCGGTCCTCGTTGTAATGCTTGCAGGCCAAGCTCTGTAATCTGGAAAGAAGACTGTTCAGGACTTGTGATCAATCCCGCTTTCTTCAAATACGTACGTGCCACACCGACTATATTGTTACTGAAAATATTTGTGCCGCTTGGATATTTAGCGTTTTTCTCTTCTTCGGTCAAATTGAATTTGTCAGCACAATACCCTGTAATCTCGTTTAATTTATGCTTTTGACCGTCGCGCAATGCTTCTAAAAACGTGTAGAATAGTTCGTAATACTTAGGTATGCCCATGAATAAATCCTCCTGTTGTCATTGAGATTTCATTTTATCAAATTGTTACGTATTTTTCCCTAATCAATCATGTATATTTTATCTAGTTCAGCCTCGTAAAAACTTTGCTCAAAATGTTCAGCCATGATATTTACAAGTTGCTCGGTGTTCTTTGAGGCAGGATACACATAATTACTTGTAGAACTATGATCAACGTGCCCGAGATAATACTGACTTGCTAGCATTGAAACATTCTCGGCCAAGATAGTAGCAGTTGTTCGCCTTAAACTATGAAGAGTTACTTCAGGATTCGATGTCTCCTTCATGATAGCCTTGAAATCCTGCGCTACTAAATGACGGCTAAGAGGTTGGCCTTTATGGTCAGTGAAAACTAGGTTATATTGATTGTTCCATTTGGGATAAAAAATTTCCTGACATTCTTGAATATCCTTCTGTCGCTCAAAATAATAAACCGCGCATTCTGGAATTGTGAGTTTTCGATCAAGTCTAGTTTTCGTGGATTTTTGTATGTTACCATTTATGTCTAGTTGTTGCGAGATTATTACGGTCCTGTTCTCTAAGTCAACCTGATCCCAACTTAGTCCAAGCGCTTCGCCAAATCTTAAGGCTAGTAATAAAATAATTGCGTACGCTCCTGAATATAAATGATCTTTTTCGACGACTAAGAGCTTGTAAATCTGATCCTGTTTCAAGATTGGTTTCTCGGGCTTATTAGTTACGTAGGCTTGAGCATACTTGCATGGATTACAGGCTATGTAACCTTTTTTGCACGCATAATCTAAACTGCATTTCAATATACTAAAAACCGTTTGCCCATTGCAGGAATAATTGAACTTATTCATAATTTCGGTCTGTATATTCACGATGTCTTCATGCTTTAAGTTCTTAATAAAGACTTGACCAAGTCTAGGGATTAAATAGCGTTTAGAAAAATTCCGTAATGATTTTACATATTGTTCAGAGATTTTTCCCTTCTTGTAGTCAATGTATTCATTCAATAATTGCTCTAACGTTATCTCGTTGGATATAAGATTCAGTTGGTCGTCATTCAAGCAGATTGACTCGTTGATTTTGTTTTGTACCTCATGATTATTTTTGCCGGTGTAGTCATGTTGAATCTGTTTACCTGAATAATAATCTGTTGCGACTGTAATTTTCACATGCTTGCTTGAGTACTCTTTGCCGACCTTAGATTTTATTCGCTTCTCCTTCAACGGGTATAATTTTTCGCCTGCGATAACATATTCATTCATTACTTGGCCAACTCCCTGTAATAATCATCACTAGCTTGTATATCCTTCATGTTATTATGGCAAGCCAGAGCAAACAAGTTCACGTTGTAGTCAGTTTTGTAACCATAATAACGTTTTAGAACTATAGGGTTCACTTTATACTTTAGAGCATTGATGCCAAAGTTTGACATTAAGTCAATGAGATAGAAATCATAAATTCCAGAACTTTCACGAATCAGTTTATAATCTTCAGGGTAAATTCTTTGAAGCCTATTGTTGTATATATCAGTGAAGATGAAATTGCTCTCGTGGTCAGGAAAATTTTTGTTCTTCTCGCGTTGTTTATTGATAGCTACTTCTACGAGTTTACACGAAATTTTCGATAATGGTACGGTTCTGACGTTGGCTTTTGCGTTTCTTGCTTTGGCGTAATATTGATTAGCTCTCCTGGAAATAGTAAGAGTTTTATTGTCCTTTGAATAATCATTAATTTGACACTCTAGTAAGCTTGAAAATTGAAGTCCAGTAAACATGCAGAGCGTATATAATTCAGGGTATTTTGTTAATTGGAAGGCTCGCAATAACTTAACTTCTTGTTCATGCGAAAATATTCGTTTCTCCGATTTATCAACTACAATAGGTTTTAACCCATTGGATATATCTTCATTCACAAGCCTATCACTAGCTGCCTGATGGAATAACTTTCTGATTAACGCACACATCATAGAGACTTTATATTTTGAATTTCCCGAAGACAACATATTACGAACAGCTCTTTCTAAATCCGAGGCGCTGACGTCGGTGACTTTTATCATTCCTATTTCTGGCAACATGCATTGAGTGAAATATTTCTCGTAAATATCTGGCCTGCTGTAAAATTTCAGTACGCTATCCTTTTTGAGCTTCCAGTAATCTGCAACAGTGATATAAACCGTCACGAACATGTCATCACTTCCTTCATGTACACCGCGAAAAATTCATCGAGAGCTTTAGCGGCCGTTTGTCTTTCCTGAAGCGATACAGTCGGATAATGTCCAGTCGTGTTTAATGACCTGTGCCCCAAAACTTCTTTGACCAGGAAAATATCTTTCGTGTTATATAAAAGCGTCGTTGCTGTGGTGTGCCTCAAACTATGCGGAGTAACATCACTGCGCCCTATTCTATACATAAACTTATTAAACTGATAATAAAACGCTGCGTAAAGGATTCCGCGCCCGTCTTTCTCCGTGAATACAAGCTTGTCAGGATTCTCAACGTAAAAATTTTTCTGATCCCTTAACAAATCTTGCGCTATATCTGGTAAAGGCAAAACACGATTTTCACGAGTTTTTGTGTATGGCAATAAGGCATTGTTAGTTTTTCCGTCCTTGTAATATGAAGTCAACTGCTGCGATATAGTTACTTTGCCGTTCTCGAGATCAACATTATTCCAACTTAGGCCAAGTGTTTCACCAATCCTCAAGCCTAGGAACAACGTAAACAATAACGCCCTCACATAAACGGATTCATCTTTGAAGCCAAGCAACGCTTTTATATCGTCGTCGTTAAGTATAGCTATGTTCTTGCGCTTAGATTTTGTTGGTTGTGCTAATGATGCTGGATTGCGAGTGATTAAATTATGTTCAACAGCTCCCTGCATTATCATATTCAAGATCGTTTTAATCATTGAGCTTCGTGACTCTTTAACGTTCAGAGCATCAATAAATCCCTGGATATCATCAAGACTCACTTGCGACAAAATTTTCTCGACAAAGACAGGCTGAATTACCCGCGATATAATTTCCTCATACTTAGCATTAGTCGTAAGACTTCTTGAGTAGTTCGTAGACTCCAGCCAATAATCACACCAATCGTTAAAGCTCATGTCAGGAGATAACTTTATAGTAGATTTCATTTTTCAAGTCCTCGTAATAATGATCTTGCGCTAATTTTGCTTTGCTCAAGTCCGGATCTACGTCCACATAATGTTTCACTGTTACATCAATTCCAGAGTGCCCAGCTTCTTTTGAGGCGAGTGTTAAATTATTTGTTGTCTTATATAAAACCGTGATAGCTGTAACTCTTAAATCATGAAGCCGCGCGTTTGTCCTTCCGATTGTGTTGCGTAAAGTCTTGTGAAGAAGTTCAGGTTTTAATGGTGTGCCGTCGTTGTTGCAAAATATCAGCTTGAGGTTGTTGCGGGGGTTGCTGAAAGTTTTTGCGCGTACCTTGTCGAGAATCTCAAAAACTAATGAAGGTGGTGTGATTTTCCGTTGCTTGTAGTTCTTAGTGTTGTGAATGATCTTGTTCTCTCGTAGTTGATTGTGAATTAAAATCTGCTTGTTGTTCACTATGTCATTCCAGGAGAGCCCAAGAGCTTCGGCCGTTCGAGTCCCCGTCAACAACTTCACTTGCAAGAATGCGTTATTGATGTTATTGGGGTCAAGCTTCATGATTTTCCTTATCTCGTTTTCGCTCAAAGCATGATATTTGACTATGGGGTCATCTTTCAAAGAGACATTAACGAATGGATTGTAGCGTATGAAATTTCTTTTGACAGCGTCATCACAAACTTTCCGCAAGAATCCAGTTACCTGTTCCCTAGTTGAGAGTTTGCAATGTTTGCCCTCAAGATATTCCATGAGCTTAGCTTGAAATTTATCATCGACTTGATTAACCGTGAACTTTGAGCAAAATTCGGCCAAGTGCTTATCAAGAATCGCGGTCAACTTTTTCCTATCGTCAAGGCTTAAATAATTCATGTGCGACAACTCGTTTTTACAATGCTCCGAGAAAAGCGTATTATTCTTTTTGAGCTTGAACGCATATGGATTCTTGCGGGCCTGATATTTCTCCCGGAGCTCTTCAATTGAACGTGCAAGTATATTTTTTCGGCCAGCCTTGGTATTTACTCCGACTTTGACATAATGATATTCCTTGCCATTAGTTGAAACTGTAACTTGTTTGCATTCAGACTCATTCAAAGCGTTAGCCGCGCGCTCAATATACACAATTTCAGATAACAATCTCGGCGATACGTTGAAGCCAACACTCCTGGAAAGCTGCTTAAACTTGCTGATATAGTACGAGGGTTTGTAAGTGTTCCCGTTGAAATCAGTGAAAATTAATCTCTCAGGATTGCGATATTGATAACGTTTCTTGCTCAATAAAATTTTATGCTTACGAATCTCTGTTGCTAATAAATCCATTGAAGCACGAGAAATTGTGAGAGTCTCTACTTCATTCGCTGAAGTCAACTCAAAAGTATTGCCGTTGAATGACATTTTCCGCCTTAACGTCAACTTACACGCGGCTTCGTTCACGTCATCAATACCCAAGGCCAAGAGCTTTGACATGGAGATATTCTCACGCAACAATACCGACATAAATACGGCTTCATCATTTACGCGTATACCTGCCTCAAGTTTCGCTTGAATTTCGCTCGGAAATTCCCTAATTTTTTCACTAACAGGAGTCTTTTTTACGCGCGATGTGAGTCTGCTTACGTAAGTTTCTGA
>CAJOGG010000026.1 GCA_905234205.1 uncultured Synergistales bacterium
GTGCCGAATTTTTCTGCCAGGCCAAACTCATTAGGTATTTTATCTCCGACCATAATAGGGCGTTCCTGAATATATCTCAACAACTCTTCTTCAACTTGATTGGAAAGGTGCCCTCTGGTTAATTTTTCAAGTTGTTTCATGCCTACGATTTAATGCCTCCATATTATTTTGTGAAGTAATCATTAGTATATTTCGTATTCTCTGCGATTTTATCATATTCTTACAAGAAGATTTCAACTGCTTTACGTTATAAGAAGTCCCCCCAGACTCTAATTTGAGGGGAGTTTTTATCTTTGTCCCTTATCATAAATCTGACCTAATGCTCTAGGACTCCTGTTTTGTCGCCCGAAGAACACCAGCAGTAACAACGTCAGAATATACGGCAGAGTCCTCACTAAGTCGTTGTAGCTTGACGGTAACCCTAACTCTTGAATCACAGCCGCCCCCGTACTCCTTGCAAAGCCAAAGAGCATACATGCGAAAAGCGCAGGAAGCACTGACCAGTTTCCAAAAATTAGTGCCGCTATAGACAAATATCCATAACCAAGATATATATCAGGTGAGAATTGAGCCGATACCGAGTATACGAAACTCATACCAGCAATACCAGAAAGACAACCAGAAATCATAACAGCAATCGTTCTAACAGCGTATACGTTAATTCCAGCAGCATCAGCTGAATGTGGGTTATCTCCGCACGCACGAAGCCTCATACCGTAAACTGTCCTGTATAGCACCAGCCACATTACAGCCGCAACAACTATTATGATTAGCTCAAACGGATATACGTCACGAAAGAGCGCCCCGATTACAGGAAGCTCACTCAATCCCGGAACTGTCAGTTTTGCACTTGCACTAAGTGTAAATTTGTTTGCGCCATCTCCGAAAAATGATGCATTTATCCTTTTCGTTAAAAAGCTCGTTAATGCCATTGCTAGAATATTCATCACAACGCCACTGATTACTTGGTTAGCTTTGAATTTCACGCAGAGCAACGCATGAAATAGCGCAAACACTCCTCCGCCTATGATTGCGAACAAGAAACCAGCAAAGTATGGAATGTTTGAGTCTGCACCGAATATACGATAAAAGTACACAGTTACAAAAGCTCCCGTGAATGCTCCGAAGCCTTGAAAGCCTTCAAGCGCAAGATTCGTTATTCCGCTCTTCTCGCTGTAAATTCCTCCTATGGCCATTATGAACAGAGGAAGCGAAAAACTCAATCCGTCGATAATTATCGTATCAAGCATTCTATTTTTTCCTCCTGTCCAAAACCGCAGAACATGCCGCAAATGTCAGTATGAATGCCGTTATTAGGCTAGCAATTTCCATGTCTATATTTTGTCGAGAACTCATGTAGACAGAGCCTTTCGAAATTACTGTTATTAGGAATGAAGCGAGTACACAACCAAGAGGATTATTTCCACCAAGAAGCGAGACCGCTATAGCATCAAAGCCAATTGAGGGAGTTACCCCGGGTTGAATTGCCGCTAGATACCCACAGTAATACGCAACGCCTGCAAGTCCTGCCAAAGCTCCAGAAATTGTCATTGTTACTACAGCTATTTTCTTCACGTCCATACCAGCATAATGCGCCGCACGAGGTGAGAGGCCCGAGGCTTTAATCTCGTAGCCATACGTAGTCTTTTCTATGAACCAATGAAGAACCAATGCAATTATTATCGCCACAGGGAATGCAAGAGCTATATCGACTTTTAGTCCCTCCCACCTGAAGCCCGAAAGCGTCAGCCTTGCCGCAGCAGAAATTGACGCGCTTTGACGTGATACAGGGTTGACGTAAAACGAGTATATATAGAAAGTTATAACGTACATCAATATCGAGTTCAGCATTATGGAACTTACCACTTCATTGACGTTAAAACTAGATTTCAGCCAACCGATTAACGCTCCAATCAAGGCTCCTGCGATGAAACCCACGATTATGACAACTATTTTTGAGGGGATTACCAAAGCAGTCATGTGAGCACAGAAACCTGCAAAGAGCATCTGACCAGAAACTCCTATATTGAAGAACCCACCTTTCAACGCAAGAGCTACAGCAAGTGAAGCAAAAATCATCGGCGTCATAGCGTCAATCAAGCTCATGAAGTCCGTGAACATATTCTGTCGTCCTGAATACTTTGCTTTTTCCATTAGCCCAACTCCCTGAAGAATATTCATGTATGCTTCAATAGGATTTTTTCCCATAAGCCATAGAATTAATGCTCCAAAAAACAGGCTTATTGTTATAGCAAGACAAGAAAGCGCAAATTTTCTCATGCTGTTTTTCCAACTCCCATCATGTAGAGGCCAATATCATTCGCGGTAAGTTCTTTCGCTGGGGCTATCTTGTTCATCTTTCCACTGTAAATTACTCCAATTGTATCAGCGCAATCCAGTATTTCATCAAGATCAAGAGATATTAACAGTACTGCAGCGCCTCTGTCTCTTTCGGCGATAATGTATTTGCGAACATTCATCACGGCTCCGGCATCAAGGCCTCTTGTAGGTTGCATGAAAATTATTAGCGGAGTTTTCATGTCAATTTCTCGAGCTATTATGGCTTTTTGCTGGTTACCACCTGACATTTCTCGGACTATAGTTTCACCGCCACGGCTGCTTCGTATGTCGTATTGTTCCTCAAGCTTGCTATTCTGAACGTCAAACTCCCTGTAGTTGATGATTTTTTTGCGTGAGAATTTTGGTGTGTTGTAGAGTCTCAATGGGAAATTATCCATAAGCGAGAAGTCTAGAACCAAACCAACATTGTGCCTGTCTTCAGGAATATATGCGATGCCAGCATTAATGTGTTCGCGTACAGAAGTGTTTGTTATGTCATTGCCGCAAAGAATCACTTTACCTTCAGATATTTTCGATAAGCCAGCAATAGAATCAGCAAGTTCATTCTGACCATTACCAGAGACTCCAGCGACTGCGAAAACTTCACCGGCGTGTACCTGAAATGAAACGTCTTTCACAGTCTCAAATCCAGCGTAATTCTTCACAGTGAGCCCTTGAACATCAAGCACAACTTCACCGAATTTTGCGGGAGTCTTCTTTGTCGTAAACGAAATATCATGACCGACCATCATTTTAGCCATATCATCAGTTGAAGACGAAGCAACGTCCATGATAGATACAAGTTTTCCCCTGTTCATTATTGCGCAACGTTCTGCAACAGCTTTAATTTCGCGCAGTTTATGTGTGATAAGGATTATGGTTTTTCCTCCGTCCCTGAGTCCTCTCACGATATTCAGGAAAGAATCTATCTCTTGTGGAGTAAGAACTGCTGTGGGCTCATCAAAGATGAGTATTTCAGCCTCTCGATAAAGCATTTTGAGGATCTCGACTCTTTGCATGGTCGCAACGCTCAAATCCTCGATTACGTCAGTCGGTCTGACCTTCAGGCCATAGCGTTCAGACAATTCCGCAATTTCATGATTAGCTTTCTTCATATTCACAAAGGGAATGCCCCAAATTTTCTTAATAGGCTCAAGGCCAAGCACTATATTTTCAGCGACCGTGTAATTTGAGACGAGCCGAAAGTGTTGATGAACCATACCAATTCCGAGAATACCTGCATAACGGGGAGAAGTGATGTGTTCAAGCTTTCCCCGTACAAAGATTTCTCCACCGTCAGGCTCATACATACCAAACAAAGTACTTACGAGGGTAGATTTGCCCGCACCGTTCTCGCCGAGCACAGCAAAGATTTCTCCCTTATTGATTGAGAATGAAACATCATCATTTGCAACAATTCCGAGGAAACGTTTGGTTATATGGCGAAATTCTACGATAGGTTCCGACATTATTTTGCGTCAATCCCCTCAAAATTGTCTGGCGTTGTACCACTTGAGAATGAAGCAGGTACGATCTTTCCGGCTTTCGTGAGAACATAAGCTGCATCGATTTTTGCAATAGTATCGTCCGTTAGCTGATGGTGTCCGGGCGTCTTGACATACCCAACAGAGTCAGATTCTGCACCGAGAAGGACATTTTCACCCTTGAACGTTCCAGCAGCAATCTTGTTGAGGACTCTGTGATCGTTTCTATCCATTATCTTGAGTGCGCTGGTAAGTATGATATTCGAGTCACCGTTCTCTCCGTCATGGTACTGATCTGCATCACAACCAACAATGTATACGCCCTTAGACTCTTTGGCAGCCGTGAAGACTCCCATTCCAGCCGCTCCAGAGGCAACGAATATTACGTCACAACCTTCGCGAATTAACGCTTGTCCCACAATTTTTCCGTTTGCACGGTCAGTGAATGAGCCAATATAATTTCCACCGACATTCTTGCCTGTAATATCGGTTCCAGCGTATGAAGGGAGCTCAACTATCGCAACTTTAGTCCCGTAATTCCTATTTGCATAATTTACGCCTGACATGAAGCCGTATTGATAATTTACATTTGTAGGAAATGCTATTCCGTTTACGACTGCAACTTTTCCGGATTTTGTCGTGAGAGCCGCTGCAAGTCCTGCGAGAAAACCTCCTTCTTGCTCCTTAAAAGTCATAGCATAAACGTTTTTAGTAGTAACAGTATTACCCGCCTCGTCCGCCGGCCATGTATCAACGATAATAAATTTCGTCTCGGGGTTGTCCTCTGCCACTTCTGCGATCCCTGAGAACTGGAAGCCAACGCAGACGACAACATCATAATCAGCGGCGATATTTTCGGCAACTTTAATACATTCGGCAGGGTCTCCCGTTTTTTCCTGAAGAGGAGTTATTAATGCACCAGGATGTTCTTTCTGGAAAGCTAGAAGTCCGTTGTAGTTGTTCTCTAAGAAGCCTCCGTCGTGAACGTCACCGTGAGAAGTGATGATCGCAATTTTGAGTCCATCAGCGAAAGCCGGGCAGAAAAGTGCTGTCAATAATGACATAACTGCAAGAAGAATTATTACACGTTTACTCATGAATATAACACCCCACAAAAATTTTGATATATTCATTATAATATAGACTCAATTTATTCTATGAATCTGGTAGCATTGTGTCATATATGTTGAGCGTATTCTGGTATATTTTCTTTGTACCTGTATACCTGTAAGAGTACACGCTTCCTCTTCCCTTGATGACAACCGCATTATGCATGAAAGTAATAGACTTCTAATTACTGCTATTCAAACAACTACAAGGCAGTCCACTGGTTTACTCGAAGAAATAGTTGACGGGTACCAAGCTGTATCCGAAGTACTTAACGTGCTTAACAGGACAATTCATGGCTGAATATTTCCTGCTCTCGATCCGTGACGCAGTTATCTTTGCAACGCACGACCATGTTTTCGGTCATAGTCGATTTCGAAGAATGACAGTAGGCACGGCTATATGATTCTGGATGACGATGCCAATGGTCTTACATGTGATTGAACAAGTACCGGTGAATTCTAGCGGCCAATATTTCACAATTGAAGAATACTTTTTACATGAAGCCCAGCGTTCTTCTATTAAGCAGAAACACGCCAATGTGATTCTAGACATTAGTCCGAAGCCCCAAAATCTTGTCAAAGCAATCAAGGCGCGGCATATTGATGTTATACTTGATTGTATGGTGTTTCATTAGCGGTAACCATAATAGCCAGGAAAAGACATCTCAACTGGGAGCTTCTTTCAATTGCGTCCATGTTACACGAATAATTTTACTCATCTTCGTCGTAGGAATTAAACAAATTTTTTAGAGTTTCTCTTAGTCTCTGCATCATAACGAAAAGACCAGGTATCAAGAACACGCCTATTAACGTTGCCGCCAACATGCCGAAGAACATAACTGCTCCTACATGCTTTCTGCTTTCTGCGCCAGCTCCTGAAGCTAATAACATAGGCATAACTCCTAAAACACAAGTAAATGCCGTCATTAAAACCGAACGAAAACGTTCACGCGCTGCCGTTAAAGCTGAAGCTAGAATTGACTGACCGTACACTTCTCTTTGTTCTTTGGCAAATTCGACAATTAAAATAGCGTTTTTGCTCGCAAGCCCAACAAGTAATAACATTCCAAGCTGCGTGTAAATACTTATCGGAATATAAATTATTATCAAACCAATCAACGCGCCCAAAATAGCAGAGGGCAGAGACATCATGACGGCAACAGGAGCGCTCCAGCTCTCATATTGAGCTACAAGAAACAAAAAGCCAAAGACTATCGCTGCAATGAATACCAACGAAAATTGACCTTCTGTATTTTTTTCATAGTAAGCTTGTCCTGACCATGTGTAAGAGTATCCATAAGGGAGGGTTTTATTAGCAATTTCTGCGACTCTATCCATGCCTTGACCGCTCGAAAATTCCGGATCTAAAATTATATTTATCGTAGCTGAAGGGTATAAATTAAATCGTTCAAGCCGACTCGGCGCTGTTACACGTTTAATCGTAGCGAAAGAACTTAATGGCACTTGCTGATTATTACTGTTGGGTACATAAATTTTGTTAACAGCTTCAGGCGTGTCTCTGAAAGGCCAATCATTTTGTACGATTACACGAATTTGTTGATTGTCAATATTAACGTTATTAACATAATACGTTCCGAAATAAGCCTGCAAAATATTAAACACGCTCCCGATTGATACACCCATTGCATTAGCCTTTAGCCTATCAAAATCAACGAAGATATGTGGTGTAGACGCATTAAATGAACTTGATACATATAGAACCTCTTCTAGCTCGTCAAATTCTTTCACCAAAGTTTCAACGAGTTCGGCTAGCTTTTGAGGATTATTTTCGGCTATCGACTGGATAACTAAATCACGGCCGTTTGTTATAGAGAGTTCAGCAATTGCTGGTTGAGAGAAAACTGTTATCTCTGCATCACTTGAAAATTTCGTAAGCAATTCGTCAACCGTTTCTAATATTTCTTCTTGAGATAAGCCTGGCTCTTCACGTTTATCAAAATCATTTAGCTTTAACATAAACAGTCCAACATTCTCGCCATCTCCGTCAAGAAAACTATAACCTTCTATGGCCGCGTATGAACTTACACCTTCAAGCGAATTTATTTCAGGCATAATCTTTTGAATAACTTCATGCGTATTTTCTTTCGAAGATGTTTCATTAAGTTTTATCCCACCCATTATCGCGCCTTGGTCTTCATCAGGGATAAACGTAACTGGCATAGCGTCCATTATGAAATACGAAGCGGCACACAAAGCCACAAAACATAAAAATATCACAATCGAACTACGAGCAATGAATACCGAAAATCTTGCAAAACCCTCAGTAGTTAGAACCAACAATTTATTAAACCATGCTAAAGGCCCTCGAGTCTTAGGTTCGACATTATTTAGCAAATGAGCACACATTGCAGGACTTAACGTAAATGCTACAGTAGTTGAACATACGACAGCAAAGGACATTGTAGCGGCAAATTGTTTGTATATTTGGCCTGTTATTCCACCTAAAAACGCTACTGGCACAAATATTGCAAGAAATATTAACGTCGTTGCGATCAAGGAACTTCCTACATCTCTCATAGCTTGTTCAGTTGCTTGTTTGGGATCTGTAATTCCGTGTTCCATCAAATATAAGACTCTTTCAACGACAACAATAGCATCATCAACAACAGTTCCTATTACAAGCACAAGACCAAAGAGTGTGAATATATTTATGCTGTAACCTAAAAACGCAAGCCCTATAAATGAAGCCATTACTGATACTGGAATCGCAGCAGCCGGTATCAAAGTGACGCGCCAATTTTGCAGGAATAAATAGCATACCAATACGACTAATACAAAAGTTAAAGCAAGTGTCTCAAAAATTTCAACTATGGACGCTATGACAAAATCTGTTGTGTTATAGAATAAAACTATGTCCATGTCTTCAGGCAAAGAGCGTTTTATATTCTCTATCGTGGATTTCGTGGCATTTATAATGTCTATTGCGTTTGAGTTTGCTCCTTCAGATAGGATAAGTATTGCGGCTGGCTTGCCTTGATAGTATGAGCTCATAACGTAATCATCTGCGCCAAGTTCAACGCGTGCTACATCTTTCAATTTCACGGCTACGCCTTCAGAGTTCTTGAGAACAATATCTTCAAATTCACTTACATCTGAAAGCCTGCCCTTAGCTATAAGAGAAAGCACTTCATGAGATTTCGAATGATACGATGGACTCGAACCTAGTGAACCCAAAGCAGCTTGTTTATTTTGATCCTCAATGGAAGAAATAACATCATCAGCACTCAAACCAAGAGACGATAATTTTTCAGGGTCAAGCCATATTCTTATTGAGTAAGAGGCTCCGATCACCTGTACTTTTCCCATACCATGAATACGAGACAAATTATTCTTCAAGTTGCTGTTCGCGTAATTCGTCAAAAATAGTTCGTCCTTCGTAGCATTAGGAGACGTCAGAGCAATAAAAGCAAGCAAATTTGAAAACGTTGATTCAACGTGGATACCCTCATCATTAACTTCTTTTGGTAACGATGACATAGCTTCTTGAAGCCTGTTTTGCACTCTTACCATAGCTATATCGGGGTCAGTGCCAATGTCAAATGTTATGGTCAGATCGTATATGCCTTGATTATTTGCTGTTGACGTCATATAAAGCATATCATCAACACCATTTATAGCTTCTTCAATCGGAATTGCGACAGTTTTATTTACAGCCTCAGCATCGGCACCAGGATAAGCTGTCCAGATATTAACCTGAGGTGGAGCCACTTCAGGATATTGTCGGACTGATAATGAATATGCACATATACCGCCAGCTATTATTAAGATTAACGAAATTACTACAGCAAATCTAGGTCTATCAATAAAAAATTTCGCGAACATTTGATTTATTCACCTTGTGTAACTTTCACGCGCACTAACGCACCTGGAAGCAAAATATTATTTTCGTTGCTTACTTTGAGCCATATATTTATGGTGCCTGTATCGGAGTTCATTACGTTATCCTCAAAATCTTTCTCAATTGTTCCTGAATATAACGAGCCATCAGCTAAAATTAATTCATATTTCAAATTTTCCCACGCATTCTTAACACGCAAATAATCTCTATCAGGCATCGCGAATAAAATTCGTATTGGATTAGTCTGAACTATTTCACACAAAACATTTTCGGGAGATACATAGCTTCCAACGTGGAAATTAGTTTTGCCGATTTGTCCTGCAAATGGTGCTGTAATTTTCGTGTGTCCTAGCTGTATTTCTGCAAGTTTCAAGCTTGCTTTTGCTGCGTCAATACCCGCCTTGGCCTGACGTTCTTCACTTTCTGCGTTATCTAAATCTGAAGCTGACATAGCCTTCTTTGTTGCCTTGAGCCTGGCATAATATTTAGCAACCCCGTCAAATTTCGCGCTCGCCATGGCAAGTTCAGCCTTCTTCAATGAGACTTCAGCCTGAAGTTCCGCATTATCAAGAGTAAAGAGCGCTGCCGACTTGTTCACAAAATCTCCCTCGTGGAAATGAATCTTTGTTACCCTTGCGCTTATTTCAGGGCAAATTTGAACGCTTTGAACAGCTTCTGTATGTCCGATATATTCCCAGGCAAACACTGTTTCACATGAAATAATAACTATAAGCAAGACAAAAACATATAAGAATTTTTTATCTGTCATGTACTCTTTCCCTTTCAATAAATATGTTAAACCCATTGCGGTTAAAACTCGTCGTAATTATATTCTGTCTAATTTCTCAATGGACATAAGCCCGGCCAAGAAATAACTACGCAACGAGATAATATCCACATCATCGCTAGCAATATCAGCTGTAATTTTCTGTTCTATTATCATACCAGTTTCCTCAATCATGAGCATTATACGACTAATTCATTAGTAGAAACTCAGCGTTCTAATATAAAGTTTTCAGGTGTCAATAATGGGAAATTTTTACGCCCGTAAATTACACACGAGAGCCATGCGCGAGAATGTACTAAGGAGAAGCGAAATAGAAGGCAAAAATTATGGAACGAAATAAAATTAGCAACGAGTTGTTAGATAAAATGCTTGAAGGCGTTAAGACGCAGGACGATTTATGGGGACAGAATGATGTTGTTACACAACTCAATAAAGCTCTCATTGAGAGAATGCTTAATGCAGAAATGGATTACCACCTTGACTCTGAAACGGTTATGGCAAGAAGAAAATTCGAGGTTGCTTTGGGGAAATTGAGCCACAAACTCCTATACGCAAAAGGTATGATTGTCAGGGATATTCAGGAAACATTGCAAAGGTTGAGGAATGGCGGAATAGGTCGCTTGAAAGTATTTACCCTATTGTTTGGCTGGACGGAACAATCGTCAAAGTTCACCAAGATCATCAAGTAATAAAGA
>CAJOGG010000027.1 GCA_905234205.1 uncultured Synergistales bacterium
TCTTCAGGTTTACGAAATACGAAACGTCCACGCACATATGGCACTATGCAGTACGTACAGAAATTGTCGCAACCATGAGCGATAGTTACGTAAGCTTTGTATTTGTTCTCGCGCTTTATGGTTATGTTGTCCGCGTCGAAATCGAGGCCGTGAAATTCTCGTGGGTCAGTGTCAAGTAGATTTATTCGTGAGGCCGGGTGTTCTGAAACTTGCTCAATAGCATTAGGAAGGAGTCCTATATGTCTTGGCCCGGCAACGAGTCTAACGTAAGGAAAACGATTTAGAGCTTTATCGCCCAACCTTTGAGCTATACACCCCGTCAACGCGACCAAAGGTTTATGATTCTTTTTCCATGCAGATTCGTAAAGGCCCATTTCGCTCCAAACTTTTTGTTCAGCCTTTGCCCTGACACTACAGCCCGTTATCATGATTATGTCAGCGTCGGTCTCGTCAACTTCTTCCCAACCTCGGCCACATAACACAGTTCTAACTCTGTCAGCGTCGTAAACGTTCATCTGACAGCCATAAACTTTCACGCAAAATTTTTTATTAGGCATTTATCCTCCTTAATGATAATAATCTAGTAACATCAGCTTCATCATTCAAAACATGTACTTTAAATGGCGCTGACGTTCCGCATAGTTCACACACACCGTTAGATCTTGCTTGTAGCATTCACAATTTCAGTGCTGCGAGAATAATAGCTTGTAAGTCTTTTGTATTTTATCGTTTCAGATGAGTCGAACGTCAACTTCATGAAGCATGTCACGCATAATGTTACTAATCTCTCTCATGATCTCAATAAAAGTCATATAGTTAGCCCAACTACACTGTTTCGATAATTTGTACCGTTGGTATTTATTCACAATATTAACAGAGATGGGTTAGCGATTATCATTCCCCAAAGAACCTCGCGAAAATTTCATCAACGTATCTTAAATAGAAATCAGTCTCGAATAATTCCCTGAGTCTATCCGGATCAACATTCTTCAATCTCTCGTCAGACAGCAATAAATCCTGGAATGCAACACCGCTTGAAGCTGTCTTCATTGCATTTTCCTGAACTATTGCGTAAGCGTCCTCACGTGATAATTTCAACTCGTCAAGCAAGAAAGTTAATACCCTCTGACTATACACAAGCCCGTTAGTCTGGTTTATGTTCTCCTTTACGCGAATCTCGTCAACCGTAAGCCCGCGTAAAATCTTTGTCATACTCCTGACCATGAATGCCGCAATGTTGAAAGCGTCCGGCCAAATTACACGCTCTGTTGAAGAGTGGCTGATGTCGCGTTCGTGCCATAAAGCTATGTTCTCCATACCAGTTAAAGCATAGCCGCGTAACAGTCTTGACATTCCGCAAACTCTTTCGCATTTAATCGGATTACGTTTGTGAGGCATTGCGCTGGATCCCTTCTGACCCTTCCCAAATGGTTCAAAGGCTTCACGTACTTCTGTGCGTTGAAGATTACGAATCTCTAACGCCATTCTCTCAAGTGTGCTTCCCATTATTGCAAGAGCGTTCAAGACTCCGGCGTGACGATCTCGTTGTAAGATTTGGTTGGAAACTTTTGCAGGTTCGAGGCCAAGTAATTCACACACACGAGCTTCAAGCTGTGGCGATGACATTGCGTAAGTACCAACAGCTCCGGAAATTTTCCCGGCCGATACATCTTTGCGAGCGTTCTCAAGTCTTGCTCTATCTCGTAATAATTCTGCGTGCCAGTTAAGAAATTTTAAGCCTAGTGATGTTGGCTCAGCGTGAATCCCGTGAGTACGTCCAATACAAGGCAGGTGCTTATACTTCTTGGCCAACTCCTCAACAACGTAATCAAGTTCATCAAGAGCTTTGATAATAATATCTATCGAGTCGCGCAACATTATCGAGCTTGCTGTGTCGAGAATATCGCTTGAAGTCATTCCCAAGTGTAAATATCTTCCGTTCGCCCCGATATTTTCGGCTACTGCACTCACAAAAGCTACTACATCATGCTGCGTTTTCTTCTCTATCTCTTGGACTCTTTCAACCGTGAAATGAGCATTAGCTACTATATCTTCCAGAGCCTCTTGCGGGATTCGGCCAAGCTCCGTCCAGGCCTTACACACGGCTATCTCAACATCAAGCATAACTTTCAGGCGGTTATACTCGTCCCATAATGCTGAAATATCGCGCTCTGAATATCGTTCTATCATGATAGAATTTCTCCTTTGCTATGAATTTGCTAACGTATGCTTGAATTTTAGTTGCCTCATAAATCTGCGTCAAGCTAAGCAAGCTAAAATTACTGATAAATTTCTAAGCAATTTAGTATAAAATATATAAGCAACAATTCTGAATGGATATAGGAGCGATTAAATTGAGGAGGGTCATATTATCTTCATTACTGATATTAACGTTTAGCACCGCGTCGTATGCTGCAACGCCAGCTAACCCCGGCTTCACTGGTTTATGGGAATATCCCACGGCCGAAATGCTTCCTGATGGTCATGGAAGGATTGGTTTAACCAAGGCTACACCATACAATCATTACTTCATAAATCTTTCCTGGCTTCCATGGTTAGAGGTAAACGCACGCTTTAATACATTTAACACCGTGTATATTGGTGGTGAAGAACGTTGGCGACGTTACATGGATAAATCAATGGACCTGAAGTTCATGTTATGGCACTCAAAGGCTCCTGAACATTGGATAATTCCCTCGGTAGCTATAGGTATAACTGATATGATGGGCACGGAGTTAATGAAAGCAGAGTACGCTGTAGCAACATGGAGATACAATCAATTTGCCGCAACAGTTGGTTATGGTACAGATAGATTGAATGGTGCATTCGCCGGGGTTGAGTGGGACGTAACTGACTGGTTGACTATCAAAGCAGAATACAGCCCGCTTGATTATTCTCATGATTCAACTGGAGGTGGAAAAAATAGGATTGTGCCTGATGATATGTTGCCGACGAAAAAATATAACGCTGGTATTGTTCTTAGGACGCCTTGGGGAATGGAAGGTTCAGCGAGTTATCAGCGTGGTTATGAATGGGTGTTCGGTATCTCTCAACGTATTGACCTCAAAGGCCCTTACATTGGACTCACTAGCAAGAAATACGACTCGCCTTGTGATGCCCGTGTAGCTATTTGGGACGGCGTTGACAAGGACGAATTGATTTCAAAACTCAAAGAAGGCTTAGAACACTGCGTAAGAGTTCGTAATATTGACATAAAGCTTGAAGAAACTGACGAGGGCCGAAAATTGTATATGGCTTACGACAATTACGGCTATGCCTCACACGCTGAAGCAATGACTCGAGTCCTCATAATGTTATCCGGAGTTATGCCAGAGACTGACGAGTTAATACTAATTCACAAAAATGCTGGTATCCCTGTCGTAAAAGCAACATTTCCTGGCTCATTATTATTTGACATAAGGGCAAAAACTTTGAGAAACGATAATCCCACACACGCCGCAGTATTTGCTTGGGCAGCCTCTGAAGATATAAAGGCTCCTGACGAAGAGGGCTTCTTGGTTGAAAAAGCGCAGAATGAACTCAAGGGAATGTTCGTGTACGATTTTCGAGTTGACCAGACTTTGAGAGAGACTTACATGGATAGACTTAACTTTGACGTGATCTATAACGGACGCTTTACCGATGGCTTCAACATGACCGCGGACGTGAAATTCCCGTTCTATAACAACGTAGACATTAGCGACTACACCGGCTTATTCAACGAAAAAGACCTCAACGACGAAGTAAGAATCCAACAAGCTGGCTTAACCTATGCGAATAAACTCTTTGATGATAATAATCAATTCTGGTTATTTGGTGAGGGCGGTTACTTTGATGAAGAATGGTTCGGCGCAAATATTTGGGCAAGATACTACGATAAGAGCGGGCGTTTATGGATTGGTACGAGAGCATCGTTGACTCATGACAGGGATCCGTATTCATTCGGTGGCTTATCGGAAGGAGTGCTTCATTATTGGAATGGCAGAGTATACGACGATCCTACTAGCAATGAATGGTACACAATGGCATTCTTACAAGCAGGTTATAACGTAACGGGGCTTGACGTTGATATTAATGCACAATGGGGACGCTTCTTAGATAAAGATATGGGCTATAAAATTGAGGCTATCCGACATTGGGACGATACATCGATCGGTTTCTTCTACATAAACACAGACGTTCACGCGCCTAACAAAAGCTTCACAATGGCTGGTGTGCACCTTGAAATTCCTGCAGACAAATGGCTAGGGACGTGGTTCGGTCAGCCAAGCTCACACATTTGGGATCAGGAGACGCCGTTGTTATCGGTTTGGCGTATGCATTCAGGACGTGAAGGCGGTACGATTAAGACGCCCGAACGCTTGATGAGTCAATTACGCCCGGCCGCAATGAAACAACATGTCGATATGTTGTTACGTGACTATTGTTCTTACGATGACAATAACAACAACGACGAAATTTCTCAGGAAGTTACAAGCCTTATGGAATATCTAGTCAAATAAATGGAGGTGGTCATATGTGCAAAAAACTTTTAATTATTGTAACGCTATTTCTATATGCCAATGCGTGTTTTGCAGACATTACGCAAAATCAAAGCCAAGACAACTTAGCAACACCTCCTTCTCTTAGTAATGCAGAGATTGAGGAGCTATTTAGTCAGTTGTTGAGCTCACAAAATACTAACGTATCCTCCAATGATGCCCTAGCGAGTCCCGCTAACCAATTCTTTTACGGCGTCCCAAGGTACGGAATGTCATTCTTCAATCCTGAATTATCGTCAAGTTATACACCTTCGGACTCTGTTCCTGTCGCGCAAGATTATCGAATTAACGTAGGTGATGAAATGACGCTTTCAATATGGGGAATACCAGAAGAGGGAAATTTCAGCTTTACTGTTAATCGTGATGGTATGGTCACTCTACCTCGAGTAGGTACAGTAAGAATCGCCGGCTATACGTTTAGTGAAGCTGAACGAATTATACGCACAAGACTTAGTCAATATTACACGGGCTATCAAATGAATCTATCCATGGGGCGATTAAGTTCGATTCTAGTTTACGTTACAGGCAACGCGAGACGGCCAGGAGCTTACACTATTTCCTCATTCTCAACGCTTGTAAATGCTCTCATAGCTTCGGGAGGTCCTTCAGAAAATGGAACGCTGCGACAAATCGAATTACGCAGACAGGGAAAGCTAATAGCAACTTTCGATATGTATGCTATGTTGATGCGTGGCGATAAATCTCAAGATATAAGACTACAAGCTGGAGACGTTATACATATTCCTAACGTTGGGCCATTAATCGGGCTTGCAGGAGAAATTCGACAACCTGGAGTCTATGAGCTTAACGGCGCGACAAGAGTTCAGGATTTACTAGTAGCTGCTGGCGGCCTTAACACACGCACTTTTCAAGGACGAGTTCAATTTTTCAGGATATACAACAATTCTTACACAAGCGTTTTTGAAGGAAAACTATCAGAGATCGAGAATAGAGAACTTCACGACGGCGATATATTAAGGCTTTTCCCCGTGTACAATCTTACTTCAACAGTAGACATAACAGGCCCTGTGATAAGACCCGGTAAATTTGCAATCATACCAGGACGCACGACAATTTCAGAGATAATCGAACACGCTGGCGGTTTAGAGCATACTGCATCGGACAAAGCTGAAGTGGTGCGCGTAACTCCTTCACTTGACGGCCCAATAAACGAACATTTCACTATCAACATAGCTCAAGCCTTAACGGGAGATCCAGAGCACAATATCACGCTCGAAAAGGACGATCAGATTACAGTATTGATTATTCCGGACTGGAAAAAACAAATTCGCGTTAGTATCAATGGGGAAGTTCGACGACCTGGAAGTTATGCAATGTTCCCCGGGGATAGGCTATCAGATTTAATTGCAAAGGCAGGAGGATTTACAGCCAAAGCATTTTTGAGAGGGGCAATTTTTACGAGAAAGAGTGTAGCAGAAGAACAGAAAGCCGCATTAAATCGTATGGCCGACCAAATGGAACGAGATTTATTACAGTCAATGCAGAACACCGCCAGCACTAGTACTACCATATCAGCCGGAGAAAATGCCGCAATGAATGCAGAGTACCAACGACGACGCGATTTAATCAACGCGTTACGCGATCTTGATATTATGGGGAGGGTCATAACGAAAATCGATACCGCAAAAAATATTCTCGATACTTCATGGGATTATGAACTTATGGACGGAGATTCTCTAACCATTCCTGAAACGCCTTTAACCGTCAACGTAATGGGGGCTGTGTATTCATCAACAACGCAGATTTATAACGCAAGAAAAAGCATAAACGCTTATGTCAATGACGCCGGAGGAGCTTTGAAGAACGCTCATAAACGCCTGCTATATTTGTTGAAGAGCGATGGTACAACCGTGAGGCTCACACGAAACACAGCTATGCTTTCACCAAAGACATGGAAAGGGCCTCATGGTGCTTTAGTTCAAGTTGAGCCTGGCGATACAATCGTTGTGCCCGTGAAATATCTTGACCGCCAAAACACTGAGAGCTTCAAAGACGCTGTAGATATAATTTACAAAGTGGCTATCGCTACTGGGGCTATTCTTAACGTTACAAAAGATTAATTAGGGAGGAAAATTCGCGCTATGAAAAAATTTTTGTTGACCATGATAATAACGCTGGCATTAACTTTTTCGGGAACGGCTTTAGCTGAACAGGTTAAGTATGAATATAAAATCGTGCCGCTTGGATCGTTGACATCATTACAGAAATCAAAACACCCTGAAGTCAAAACTTCCGAAGTAGAAGCATTGCTGAATCAATATGGTCGTGAGGGCTGGGAAATAGGCGAAATATTCGCAGTGAGAACGACGTTTGATCCTAATGTGTTCTTCGTGATCATGAAGCGTAAACTCTAGATTCTCTTGACTAATTGAGGAAATGAGATAAAATAGCCTGCATTGAGACCTACGGGACGTAGCGCAGTCTGGCTTAGCGCATCTGCATGGGGTGCAGGGGGTCGGAGGTTCGAATCCTCTCGTCCCGACCATATACGAAGAATTAACGCATGAATTAGTTAAGGCCTTTACGAGGAATAGTTGAGGTCTTTTTTATTATCTATGTTATAATTTACTCGCCCTGCTTTCCGGGGAGCACTCACGAACGGAAAGCCAGAGACCAAAGGGAGGAGGTGTAGAGAGTGCGAAAATACGAAATGCTAGTAATCCTTGATGCCGGGACAGAGAATCAGACAGAGGAGACAACAAAAATTGAAGATCTCCTTAAGAATCTCGGTGGCACAGTTTCAAAGACTGATGTATGGGGAAAACGTACTTTAGCTTATCCAATTAACAAAAAGACAGAAGGCTATTATGTGTTGTTTACGTTTGAACTCGAGCCCGCACAAACTTTTGAGCTTCGACGTATATTAGGCTTGCGTCAAAATGTTTATCGTCAACTTGTAATAGCTCTCGACTAAGAGAGGAGTTTTTTGCGGTGAGAGGGTTTAATCGCGTCATCATTGCCGGAAATTTAGCACGAGATCCTGACGTTAGATACACTGTGAACAAAAAAGCCTATGTAAGACTTTCTGTAGCTGTAAATTCTCGTCGTAAAGACCCTAGCGGCGAGTATAAAGACTCGGTAGATTTTATTCCTGCTGTCGCTTGGGGACAAACTGCGGAAAATTGTGGCAAGTTTCTTAAAAAAGGCAGCGGTGTTCTTCTCGAAGGACGACTCGCTACGAGTAGCTATGAGGCTAAAGACGGTTCCGGCAAAAAATTTAGTACTGAAGTGTGGATTGATAACCTGCAGTTCATTGGAGGTTCCGGCCAGTCAAACAATAGTGGCGGCAATAGTAATTCAAGACCACAACCCAGCATCAGTGGTTTTATGCCAGATGAAGACGATTTTGGCAAGCCTATTGGTGAAAGCGGTTTTGATGGAGGAGCTTTTCCAAGCAATTTTGGTAATGCAACAGAGAATAATATTCCTGATGGAGGTTCCGAGTCGGATATTCCATTCTAGGGTGTGGGAGCATCAACAAATTTTGGAAGAAGGAGGAAATTTAGCAGCATGAATGAACGTGAAAACGCTGGCCGTGAGAGTAAAAACGGATCGGCTATGAGAAATGGCAACGGTGGAGGAGTGCGCAGAGGCTCTTCAAGAAGAAGACCAAAGTTTTGTTATTACTGCGTAGAGAAGACGGAGCATGTTGATTACAAAGACGTCGAGAAACTCCGCAAATATATCAGCGAACGAGGTAAGATTATTCCTAGACGTGTAACGGGGAATTGTGCCAAGCATCAGAGATTATTGACTGAAGCTATTAAGCGCGCAAGATACATGGCCTTGTTACCTTACTCGTTAGATTAATGAAAAGATGAAAAGAATATTGCCCTGCGTAGTTATAACTTTGTTGCTTATACTCGCGGGGTTTTTTGTACCTGGAATAGGCTTTGTAGGGTTGATGCTTTGTCCGTTGCCTTTGGCTGTGCTTGGCTGTCTCGAGGATCCCCGAAAAATGAGCTTGGCCGAGTTAAGCATAGAGGCTACGTTGTTCATAGCTGTATCTCCTACGATGGCCGTATATTTCTTGATTGGCTGTGCTCCCATTGCTGGCGTGATATTTTTGTTGTCGCGTCACGAGTTTAAGGAGGTCAAAAAATTTTCCGGGCCTGAAAGTTTGCTGGTGTGTGTAGCGGCTGCCATAGGCTTCAAGCTTTTGTTAGTGGTTGTGTATTGGCTATTCACACAGAAAAATATTATGTTCCCGAACGTTGAGCAGTTAGCCGTATCGTTATACGATCTCTATGATAATCAACCCGAATTGCAGGACACTATCAAGCAAATTTTAGCGATATACCCGTATTTGTTGCCGACGATGCTGGTGACGTATGGAATAATTGAAGGCTTTCTGAATTACAAATTTTGCGGTGCGGTCCTTAAAAAATATTTCCCGACCTCAAAGAATTTTCCGCCGGCTCTTCCGGAGTTCAAGCTGTGGAGATTTCCGTTGTCGCTTTTATACGCGTCATTGTTCGCATTAATAACGAGCTTCTTTGTCAATATAGATAACTGGTTTTGGGGCTCAATATTTCTCGTGAATTTGCAGATCGTTGTAAGTTTGTTGATGTTCATTCAGGGCTTGTCATTAGCATTTTGGATCATGGACGGTTTCAAATTACGACGTGGCGCAAAAATTGTTGTCTGCATAGTATTAACTTTCCCGTTCTTCTGGCCGTGGTTAATCGTTATCGGAATGAGCGAATTAGCCCTAAATTTACGTGAGCGAATCAAATTTAAGTCGTAGCTTCTGAATTACTTCCTCGCTAAAATCTTCATCGTTATCAAGTTCAATCTCGAAATCACTGCCGAATCTTTCTTGCATTTGTCCCGGGAAAAATATTGCGCTCATGTTGCCTAAATATCTCGCCCAGTTTGAGAACGTTGACCCACTCGCAAGTAATACCGGTGCCGTAGCTATCGTCAATATATCGTTCAAAGCATTTCCGCAAAAAACTCTCTCGCAGTTATCAAGCTTCAATAGCAGCGCTAATTCCTCATCGGTACCATCAGAAAACACGCAAGCCTTAATATTTCTGCCTAGCGCAGAGCGAATCTTCGTCAAAGTTTTTGCGTACCAGTAAACAGGCGTTGAAGAGTTTTCAGCTTTATTCTTGAGTGTAGCTTCATCAACTCTGAAGAAGTCCCCAAGCCTAACATGTATAGCTATCGTGTCATGTATATCGCGAATATATTCAGGGTGTGCATTGTGTTTCATAAGGTGATTACGAATCACAGTGGCCTTTTCACGTCCCAACAAGCCAGCGTCGCCCATTGAGCCATAATATCTATCAAACATGATTACATTCTTTCTTGAGAACAACAGCAGCCAAAATTTTTTTAGCCCCGTAATCTCGTCGCCATTGCTCTTGAATAAATCCCCGTAGAATCTTTTGTCCTTTTCGCGTCTAATATATGGACCAAGTTTCAGTGAAGGCCAAGTTGGGTGAATTAATTTCGCGTTATTCTCGTGAGCATAGATTATCGCTTGAGCATAGAACATCAACAAATTTCCAAGCCCAGGGCCGCCGAGTCTCACAAAGCCTAAATCATAGCCGGGTTCAAATTTTGGGTATACGTACACGATAAATTATGCCTCCTTGATTTCGCGTATAAGATTCTCCATGAGGGATATTATTTTGGGATCGTTAATTCCTTCTGCTTGTTTCATCCTATCTACAAGCCCTGTCTTTCTGTTTTCGCGTCAATAATTCCTCAAGCTCCAATAAATTTCCTCGAAGCTCACGAATTTTTGCGGCCGTATCGAATCTTTCGCTAGCCTTGTCTCCTGCTGTGAGTGAAAGGGCTTTGATCGAAGCTCCGTTGGCTATTAAGCTCTCGTTAATCTCGATATTGTCCTTAACAACTTGAGTGAAAATTTTGCGCACTAAAGGAATTCTTGAACAACCGCCCGTAAGAATAAAGCTTTCAGGGTTATAAACTCGCATTAATCTTTTAGCGACGTGTGCGGCACGTTTTACAGTGAAGTGAATCAATCGCTCTAAATCATCACGAGTAATATTAACGTCGCGCCAAGTTACGTAATCGTTTTCGGAGAGGAAAATTTTTATCTCACGGGCCTTTTCCAGCAACACTTTCTTGTCAATCAAGTTCAGTGTAAATCGTTCGCTCAACCATTCTGAAAAAGCTCGATCAAATTCATTTCCGCATACGTCATTGATAATTACGTTTTCCAAAATTTCGTTATCGCCAAAAACTGTAAGCTCACTTCTTGACGCCCCGAAATCATACACAAGCGCGCGTTCGTAATTCAAAGCTAGATTTATGGCCTCGTGTGCAGTGATTATATTAACGTTCTTAAAACCGGATTTCTTGGCAGAGAATATAACGTCGTCCCGTTGTCGGCGCGAATAGCTATCAGGCAAAGCTACAACGCATGAGAAAACAGGCTCATCAAAATATATTTCGCTCTCTTCACGCAATTTAAGTAAGTCAAAGTTTTTGAGCTCCGCAATTAATTTGGAATCGTAAGCTAGTTTTGAAGTGTTGGACCCTGCGTCAATTCCCACGCATACATTCAAGTTTGCCATTGATATAACCTTGTGCCTTAAGCTTTATGATCTCGTTTGGCTGACCTTCGCAGAGAGCGTCTATGTAGTGCCTAGTGTGACCCGTGTTATTCTGCTCGATCAATACTTCAACGTCTTGGCCCACGAAATTTTTTGCGTAATCGTTGTAAAGTTCGCGACCAAGTTCTATAGCTCGTGAGGTGCGTAAAATTTTTGTCTCGTGTGAAACTTTATCGGGCATTTGTGACGCTACAGTGCCTTGACGCTCTGAATATGGGAACACGTGAACCCGGCCAAGCCCTGAATCTCTCATTACGTTAAGGGTATTCGTAAAAGCTTCGTCGCTCTCGCCAGGAAAGCCCACTAAAATATCGCTGGAAATGTGTAAATCGTCGCCAAGTTTTTTTCGCGCATTGTAGCACACTTTCACAAACTC
>CAJOGG010000028.1 GCA_905234205.1 uncultured Synergistales bacterium
TTCTGTAAGTGTCGTGAATCTTTTCGCCGTCCTCAACTTTGTCGACAGCTCCGAGTCCATTCTCAACGACGAATAAAGGTTTCATGTACCTGTCATAGAGAGTGTTAGCTGTAACTCTTAGGCCAAGTGGATCGATCTGCCAGCCCCATTCGGTGTTCTTCAAGTGAGGATTGACTACGGCTTTGAAGACTGCGTTACCTGGTCTAGCGTGTGCCGCAAAAACTTCCGGATCAGCCGTCGTGCATCTGCTTGAGTAATACGAGAACGCTACAAAATCAACTGTGCCACTTGCCAAAATCTCTTCATCGCCATCTGCAAAAACATTATCGACTCCGGCACGTTTCATTCGCTTCAATGCCCAAACAGGATAAGCACCTCTAACTTGAATGTCAGTGAAGAAATAATTATCGCGATCCTTTTCGAGTCCGTCCCAAATATCAGCGGGATCACATGTGTACGGATAGAACTGACCAGCGGCTAACATGCAACCAATTTTTGCTTCGGGCATAATTTCGTGAGCAAGTTTCACGGCCTTCGCACTCGCTAGTAATTCGTGGTGAGCAGCTCTGTATTTAACCTGTTCGGAGTTTTCGCCGTCCTCAAAAACTATTCCAGCTCCCATAAATGACATATGAAGCAACATGTTAATCTCATTGAACGTTATCCAGTATTTCACAAGGGATTTATAACGCTTGAATATCACGTCGCAGTATTTCAGGTAAGCGTCAATCATGCGTCTATCTCGCCAGCCTCCGTAACGTTTAATCAAGGCTATAGGGGTATCGAAATGATCAATCGTAACAAGCGGCTCAATGTTGTATTTTCTGCATTCCTTGAAGAGTGACTCGTAAAATTTCAAGCCGGCCTCGTTGGGTTCATCGTCATCACCGTTTGGCAAGATTCGAGTCCATGAGATTGAAAGCCTGTAACATTTGAATCCCATTTCCGCGAATAAAGCAATGTCCTCTTTGTAATGGTGGTACATGTCAATAGCTTCATGTGCAGGGTAATCAAAGCCCGGTTCACATTCAAGCATTCTTCTTTCGCCACGCGCGATCTTCATTCGTTCAGGGCCAGCGGGGATTGTGTCAACGCTCGATAAGCCTCGTCCGTCAACGTTGTAAGCTCCTTCGCATTGGTTGGCGGCAGTAGCTCCTCCCCAGAGAAATTCATCGGGAAAAGCTTTTAGCTCGTTTTCGCTCATATCGTTTCCTCCTTGCGTATGTAAATGTTTTGTGGGTATGCCTATAATAACATTGAAGGGGGGAATTTGATAATGTGGTTTGCAAAGAAGGTAACGTTGTTCAAGAAGAAGGATCGCGAGACTTGGCAGAGGATTAGGGATACACTCAAGGCTGAAGGCTTCAAAGGAGTGCGAGCGAGTCATTATGCTATTGAGAGTCTCAACGCTTGCGGCTGTGGTTCAAAGCTTGACCCTAGGAATTTTGGCGCGGGCGGGAAAATTGACAGGGACGTTTATTTTGTTGACGTTAAGGAAGAGGACCTAACGCGCGCTCAAGAGGTACTGACTCAAAATGGAATTGTTCTATCAATCGAAGAAGATGTTTGGGGAAGACATGGCCGAGTGTGAGAAAAATTTGTTGACGATTCTATTTTTTGAAGTTGCTTTGTAAACGTTGATGAGGGCGATAAAATTTGCGAATTTTTGTAGTTGAAAATGTAGTTGAAAAAATCTTAGAGATTAAAGACGTTGGATTTCTGAAAAGTTCGATACATTATAACATTTAATCGAAAATTTTTGGGAGGCATACAGCATGATTTACCCGATTAATATTCATACTCAAGACGACCTGAGAAAAATTTGCGCGCTCATAAAATCGGACTCGCGGGCCTTGGCCTATCTCTTGCCTAAGTCAAACGTACTTCACTTTTTCGCTGATAAAGTTGACTACAGGGCAGCAGCTTTTCTCAAACAGGAGTTATTAGCGCGTGGAGGCGATACGATCGTTACTAAACACGTTATTGACGGTAAAGCAGAATCAAGCGACGTGTTGTTAATGGCTACTCGTTCACAGTTACGAAGCCTGCTAGAAAAACTCAAGGCCATGGATTGCTGGGGGGTTAAAGAATTTCGCGAGGAGCTAGCAACTTGTATCAGCAACATAAACATCAACGAATGGTGCATAGGCGATAAATTAATTCTTAACCACGAGACAAAGCTAATGGCAATTATGAATTTGACTCCGGATTCGTTTTACGAGGCCAGTAGAGTTCAGGCGCATGAAATTTTATCGAAGGCCGAAAAGTTTTTGGGCGAGGGAGCCGCGATTCTTGACGTTGGAGCAGAGTCGACTCGTCCTGGGGCCAAGAATATAACAGAGGCTGAAGAGCTTGAAAGATTGTTGCCAGCGTTGAGAATTTTGCGCAAAAGTTTTCCCGAGGCTGTTATCTCCGTTGACACTTACAAAGCTAATGTTGCGCGTGCTGCTGTGGGTGAAGGGGCTGACATAATCAACGACATAAGCGGCTTTGAACTTGATAGCGAGATGCCACGAGTGATAGCGGCGTCAAAAATTTCTTACGTGCTCTCACACATTAAAGGCACGCCGGAAAATCCTGCTAGCTATGAAAATTTATTGAGTGAAATGACGCTATATTTTGCGGAAAAATTAAAGGCTCTGGAGGCTGCTGGAGTTGATCGCGATAATATAATTCTTGATCCTGGCATAGGTTTTGGGAAAAGTGAAAGTGATTGTTACGCGATAATCAAGAATCTTGAGAGCTTCAAAATTTTTGGCCTGCCTATTATGATTGGACACTCACGCAAGAGATTAACGGGCAAGACTCTTTCAGGGACGTTGGCACTTACAGCGATGTTATACGGGCGAGCGAATTTGTTACGAGTTCATGACGTCGCGGAGAATCTTCAGGCTTTATCTATGTCAGCTTCCATTGAGGGCATATAGACTTTGCAACAGGCTTTCCCGGATTTCTTGGCCTCATAAAGTGCTATGTCGCTCTCGTGAATTAGTGTGTCCATGGATTTTTCAAGGCCATTTGTGCGTTGTGATATACCCGCGCTGACTGAAAGAGCTTTCATGAATTTGACTCCGCTGTAATAACTCAACAAGTTCTTCATGAAAATGTTCACTTTGTTCTCAACCTCCAACGCCGATCTCAACCCTGTAAGCACGACCATAAATTCATCGCCCCCCATTCGCGCAATAAATCCATCTGTAAATTCACGTTGCATCATTTCCGCCGTGGCTGCTAGTGCTCTATCTCCTGCTTGATGTCCGTAAGTGTCGTTTACTAGTTTGAAGTTATCGAGATCAAAATATATGCAAGTTATGTTCTCTTCGTCTTTGTTGTTCTCAACGTATTCTTGTAAGTACCAACGAGTTGCAAGCCCCGTCAAATAATCTTGTTGAGCCATTTCGAGAATGCGTTTTTGATATTGTGATTTGTCTATGCTTTCAGTCCTGTATGAATTTTTCCAGAGCAATATTATCGATAGATATTCGTTGATGTTTTCAAGGGCTTGTTCTCCCTCGTATATTCTTTCTTTGTCGGGAATGCCAGCAAAATCTACGCGGAAAATTTTATCGTAAGGCCCCGAAGCGTTGACGAGTTCACGAATATTTTTCAAGGCACTGGGTTTGTATATCGCGATAGCCTTTGAGGAGTTGAGGGAGTTTGTGATTTTATCGCTTTCAGCAGTCCCGGGTATGATCGAGATAATTTCGTCGGACATTGCCAGAAATTTTTGGGCGTATGAAGCCGCTAATGAGTGAGAAGAAATTCCAGGTATAAAACTTGTCTCGAGGTCAGGGAAAATTTTTGTGAGCGCATCAACCAAATAAGCCCCTGTTGAATAAAGCATTGAGTCGCCAATCACAGGGAAAAAAATTTTTTGCGCACGTCGTAGTCCTGATTCAATGCCCAATAATTGCTCACGTATAATCTTGTCCCGTTTATCTGCGTCCCTAGTCATTGGGAACAACAATCGAATTATTTTAGCGTCAGGAATATGAGTAAGAATAACTTTTTCCGCTATGCCTTGATTGTTATCATGAGAACGAGGCACGATAATGACATCAGAATCTTTTGCGGCGTTAAGAGCTTGCAACGTGATTAAATCCGGATTTCCCGGCCCAACTCCAGCGATAATTAATCTCATAATAACGTTATAATATCACACAAAAATTCAAAGGAGGTTATCAACTATGCTATATCTGTTCGGATTCGTGGCTGTAACGATATTTTTGCTAGGATTGTTTCAGTGGGCACAAGGCGGAGCAAGTTTATGGCGAATCTTCAGCATCAGACGTAAGGAGAAAGAGTTGACCCGCGCCGAAAGAGTTCAAGCCGAAAATGAAGTCAAACAATTAGAACAAGCTGCGGACAGAACTATAAGCGCAAGTTTTAGAATCATAGCGGTGTTGGCTGTACTAGTGTGGATATTCTTCGGGGTGACATTGATTCTTGAATTATTCGGAATTAATTGGGTAAGCAGCCTTTCAGCAAGAGCGAAATCATATTGGGCGCAACCGGGCGTTGGTTCACAACAAGCAACACCTAATCGCAATGAAATGCTAAGAAATATGGGGAACAACTTACGCAGATAGAAGCTCGCAATTGAGAGCAATGAATGATGAGGAGATTGACTGCTCAGATATTCCAGCATTAACCGATGAAGAACTCAACAGTGCGAACTGACTTAGTTGTGTTCCTAACAACGAGTTAATGTATCTTGCCATAAAGAAGGAGTGATTTAGCGATTGATTAAGTTAGTGATATTTGACCACGATATGACGATTGTAGACTCGAGTTATGCAATTATGGCGGGCTTCAATTACGTTGCTGAACATGAGGGCCTGCCTCTTGTATCTCATGAGCTTACGATGAAATATATAGCGACTCCTATTCCAACTTTTTGTGAGGGATTACTCGGCGAATATCGTCCGGAATGGATTAAGCTTTATCGCGAGGCCAGCAACAAGTTGGAGCGTGAGTTAATCAAGCCGTTTGATGACACTGTGCCAACTTTGACGGCGTTACGTGACATGGGGATAAAGCTTGCCGTTGTGTCTAATCGTGAAAGGCCGAGGCTTGCTCTTGAGAATACTGACCTAGCGAAATATTTTGATGCTATGGTCGGCGCGCATGAACCTTATGGAAAATTGCCTTATAAACCCAATCCCGCAATGATTAACGAGTTACTCGCGCACTTAGATATAAAACCGGCCGAAGCTGTTTACGTTGGAGACGCGGATCTTGATATAGTAACGGCAATAGCTGCTCACGTTCGCGGCATAGGCATAAGCAAGGGAACTTTTACGGCCAAGGAGTTAATGCAGTTAGGAGCATGGAAGAGTATAGACTCGTTGCACGAATTAATCGAAATCGTAAAATCTGATGAAGCCAATTAATACAAGCGTCTTTATGAGTGAGTTAGGCTCACTTGCTGCTTATGGTGAATACAGTGAGGAAATCGCGGCCAAGTCTGCTAAAAAAGCTTTTGTCCCTGTAAATCATTTAGGTAGCGAGTTAAGCCCGTATTTATTACAGCACGCGAAAAATCCTGTAGGTTGGTATCCTTGGGGGCCGGAAGCTTTTGAAGTTGCACGCCGTGAAGATCGCCCGATATTTTTATCCATAGGTTACTCGTCTGAACATTGGTGCCATGTAATGGAGCGCGACTCTTTTAACGATCCAGAAGTTGCTGGCTTCATGAATGAGACTTGTATTCCCGTTAAAGTTGATCGAGAAGAACACCCCGAGCTCGATAATTTATTCATGGAGGTATGCAGACTTCAAAACGGTAGCGCGGGGTGGCCTTTGAATATATTCCTGTTGCCTGATGGTCGTCCGTTTTTCTGCACAACTTGGCTTCCCAAAAGAACTACAGGACAAATGCCAGGGATTACAGATTTAATGCCGCGTATTAAATGGTTATGGAAAGTTCAGCCTGAAGACATTGAACGCGCCGCTAATGAACTCTACGAAATGGTCAAAGAACGCTTTGAGATTTTATCAGGTGCTAAGAACAGGACAGGCGGACGTATAGGAAAGTTGAAAGTTTACGAGGCTTTTAACGATATTCGACGAGTATTTGACATACGCTGGGGAGGTTTTGGCAAGGCTCCGAAATTTCCTGAACCCAACAAGCTATTATTTCTCTTAAAGCAAGCTGAAGAGACTTCAGGGGCTTCTAAGCGCGATAAATCTGATGCTGCAACAATCGTTGATGTAACTTTACGGCGAATGTGGCGCGGAGGCATTCACGATCATTTAGGCGGGGGCTTCTCTCGTTATGCTGTCGATGAACGCTGGCTAGTGCCTCACTTTGAGAAGTTGTTGTGCGATCAAGCTATGTTGTTGTTAGTGACGGCCAAGGCTCAAGAGCTTAACCAGAATTCATTCCACAGATTAATGGCTGAGGACATAATTTTTTGCATAACCAGATATTTCACTGATAATAATTCTTACTCTCAAGGCTTTAGATCCGCGATTGATGGCGATACCCCGGAAGGCGAAGGACGTTATTATTTATGGAACGAGAACGAAATAAAACAAATTTTACCTGAAGGTGATGCGGGATTATTTTGCGCGGCTTATGCTGTCTTACCAAGCGGAAATTTTAGCAACGAGGTTGCGGGCTCACAGATGAGTTGGAATATTTTATACGAGGCCTCAACAGTGAATGAACTTGCTAAACGTTACGGGATTAAGGGCTCCGAGGTGGGCAAAAGATTATACGAGTGCAGAAAGTTGTTGCTTGAATATCGTGATAAGCGTTACCCGTTGAGAAGCGACAACAAAGTCTTAATGGGCTGGAACGGTTTAATGATTGGCGCCTTGGCCCGAGCGTCAGTGGTCTTTGAGCAAACTGAATGGCGTGAAATTGCTGAACGTGCTGCGTTATTTCTTGGCAAGAGTTTACCCGATAAAAGCAATAATTGGCGACGTTGCTGGATTGATGGCCACGCAACACTGGAAGCTATCACAGAGGATTACGCGTTTTTCTTATGGGGAGTAATTGAGCTTTACAAGGCAGCTAAACATTTTAACGCCGGAGAACGACAGCTTAACGACTGGATTACAATGGCAAAAACTTTAGCTGATACTATGCTGCAAAAATTTTGGGACGATAAGAACGGCGGTTTGTATCTCTCTCATGAAAATAGCCAGTACGAATTTATTCGCATGAAATCGGCTGAAGATATTAACTCTTTACCCTCGGCAAATTCTTTCGCTGTGATCGCTTTGAACGAGTTAGCCATGATTCTTGAGGAGAAAAATTACTCTGACCAGGCACGAAAAATTATTGGCTGCTTCTCTCATTATGCTAGCGAAAATCCTTTAGCTTGTATCTCGCTCTTAACCGCTGATCTAATTTGGAAACCCGTCAAGAAAAAGCCTGAACCCGTTCACGAAGTCAAGCCCATACCGACAGACGAAGAACTCAACGCCCCAGAGCCAGAGCTAACAGTACAAAACGATCTCAAGGATTCAGACTCAAGAAGAGCCGCAAGAGCCGCAAGACGTGAACGAGCAGAACGTACCGCCACTTCAGACAGAGCAGAACGAGCAGAAAGAAGAAGTGCAAGAGCTCACAGAACTGCCAGAACTCGCGAAAGATAATATAATGTACACATATTCGGAACTATAAATTTTATTAGGAGGTAATGAACGTGAAACGCTTTAGGAAAACCGCAGGTGTAGTAATTTTTGTGCTTGCGGTTATATTTGTATCTAGCGGCTTGAGTTATGCTGGATACGAATTTGATGACCTCATGGGCAACGCTTACACGACTCAATGGATGGTCATTAACAGAGCAGGCGGCACTTACGGAGGAAAATATGACACGCCTTTAGTCGTCTCTAGTGATTTAATAGGCTGGGGAAGTGAAAACGCTGTCGTGAATGTCCTCAACGGCTATTCTGATGATGGTATATCCGACCATGAATTACACGTGCTATTTATACTTTTATCGCAAGGTCTTGGAGAGTTCACGATGAATTTCAAGGCTGAGGATTTAAGCTTTGACGTAAGCACACCAAATCTTGACTTAAGCACGATATACGAGACTGAAAGCACGCCTTACGCGGATTACAAATTGGCTAATGGCCAACCCACAGACGATGAATATCATTACGACGCGTCATGGAGGCAATATTATTTTCAGATAGGCAGGCAAGTTGAGGGACGAGATCTCTATGATACAGTTGTGCAATCGTTCAACTTTCACCAGAATCCCAGGCTAGCAACTTCACAGACGATTCCGCGACCAATCGTAATATCAAACGTTTATCCGGGTACAGCAAGAGATATGCCGTTGATCCTACGAATGACTCTGCGCGATTCTTCAACCAACACTGGAAATATAGTTGCTTATGACCGCAGTACTTGGGACATGACCGGAGATAAAACGGCCGGCGGAAATCATTGGGTGTTTGTTCCTGTTGACGATTTAATCACTGACAACAAGCGCATAAATTATTATCTTACGACCGAGGTAGCTAATCATACTTCAGTGAGATACGCGGCTGATACTTACAATAGCTACGGTTCATACCAATATCCGGATTACTGGAAATTTGATTTATTACGTCCTCAAGGTACAACGGATATTGACGCGACTTTCCAACTTGCTAGAAAGAGTCATATTGCTCCTGGTTTAGTCAGTGTGTTCAGCCGACGCTATAATATCAACGAACAAAACAAGCGACCGTTACGTCTTTATCCTGTTGATGTTCCCGCAGAGAATGGACGCTACGATTTGAGACTTAACCACAAAATTATTTACGGCAAACCTTTGGGAGAGAAATACGCGCAAAAAGCAGCCGAGGGAAGATTTAACATGTTCGAGATTTTGCCATTCCAGCCTAAGCCTTTGAGCATGAACTTCTATGACACTATAAAGGATACGGCCAAGGCTAACGGCACTGTTCAGACTCCGACAACACAATTCTTCAACGGTAGCTCCATAAAACGTAGTGACTCTATGCCGGGTATAGGAAGCCTGACGCAATTTTTCACGATCGACCAAACTATCCCGGGCTCTCTTCGCAACGATAGCACAGAAGGTTTATTGCCACTTCATATTACGTTTAACATTCCCGTCACGTTGGTTGATGATAGAGAATGGCTGAACGATCTTATTGACCAGTGGAGAACCTCCGGACGAATTGAGGATTTATTTTCAGAGAAGTACGAGATATTCTTGTTGACCGAGACAAGCGGAGATATTAACCCTTGGAACTTAACGCAAGAGCTTAAGAATCACTATCACGATGGCAAAAATTATTACAACGAGCAAGTAAAAGTTTTCTACGATGAAGAACGAGGCTTAGCTGGCCGCGATAATGACAAAGGAGTAATCACAGTAAGCTTTATAGTTATGCTTATGGACGGGACGCGCGACGGAGTCAGACCGGAATTAAGCATGGTGCAGGATTATTCGATCACACAAGAGAATGATTACATACTTATCAGGGACGGCAATAACGACAACAAATGGAACATGACATTCTTTATAGCGCCGGCAGGTTTTAGGGATAATCAAGTTACACGTGATCTTGCTGGAAATGCGACACAGAGTTCAGCTAATGTTTCAGTCTCAAAGGGCAGTGGAGCAGGCTGTAATTCCGGCTTGGGCGCGTTATGTTTCGTGGCGTTGTTTGCTCTTGTTGCTGGTAAAAGGAGGTAAGCAATATTGAACATGAAAAAATTTTTGCTCGTAATTCTTGCGTTTAGCTTGCTAAGTTTTTCGGCTTCCGCATATGGCGTTGACCTTACACTGATTGTAGACAGCTCGGAAAATTTAGGACTTTCGAAGCTCACAATCCCTCCTGAAACTAGCGGCGATGAATCTGTTGATGTGTACATAGTAACGAAATATGTGTTGACCTCAATCAAAGACGCAGTAGAATTTGCGAATGGCCCTATTGATTACATTGCTAATCACCCGGAAACTTATGATGCCTCTCTGACTTATTCTTCCGACGTTGATTATTACGAGAACATCGCCATAAAACTGAACGTAGACGACTGCTTAGGAGGGACAATTGATTTCGGCAATTATTCCAATATCACAGACGTAACGATCAATGAGAGCGGCACAACAAGAACTTTCAGCAATCCCGGCGGCAAACATTTTATTCTTAGTGGCTCAACAAATTTCACGCTTGAGAATGTGGAATTGAACGGTGACTCTTTAAGTGGCGGTATAGAAATGAG
>CAJOGG010000029.1 GCA_905234205.1 uncultured Synergistales bacterium
ACGCTCTTATGATTTTCAGGGTGTATCCAGTTTTCCGACAATATCTCCCCAAGTGGCACAAGCACAAATAATCTATCAGGAATGCTTATATGAGGGATATTGAGTTCAGGAGATTTATAAATCACATCATCAATCAGCAATATATCAATGTCAATCAATCTCTCGCCCCAACGTTCAGAAGGCACGCGGCCAAGCTCACGTTCAAAACTTTTCACGGCGTCAAGAATTTCACGCGGAGTCATATTCTCAATCTCAACTAACACGCAAGCATTCAAGTAATCAGGCTGCACAACTCCTCCCCATGGTTCCGTCTCGTAAACGTCGCTGGCTTTCTTGAGTTCTCCTAGCGTCTTCAATTTATTAACGGCCTCACGCAAATTACCTAACCTGTCGCCCAAGTTCGAGCCTAGACCAAAATATACAAGCATGAAAATTTTCCCTCACTTTCTAAAGCGTAATATAATAGCCCAAAAACTTAGGAAAAGAGGCAAATAATTGAGCAAAATAAAATTCGAGACTGACTATCAAGAAGGCTGCCACCCAAAAATTCTTGAGCGTTTGACGTTGACGAATTACGAGCAAACTTCAGGCTATGGAGTCGATTCTCATTGTGAACGCGCAAAAGTTTTAATCCGTGAGGCAGTCGGAAATCCTGACGCAGAAGTTTTCTTCATGGTCGGAGGCACGCAAACAAATACGGCCATCATAAAATTTCTCTTGAAGCCTTGGGAAGGAGTCATAGCCGTTAATTCCGGGCATATTAACGTTCACGAATCCGGCGCAATCGAAGCAACTGGCCACAAAGTTTTAGTCCTACCCGGTCATGAGGGATTACTCAAAGCTGAAGACTTGAAACACTACCTTGAAACTTTTTACGCCGATCCAACTTACGACCATATGGTTCAGCCAGGCATGGTTTATATTTCTCAATCGTCGGAATATGGAACGCTTTACACCCGTGACTCTCTAACGAAAATCAAAGCCGTATGTGAAGAGTATAAGCTGCCTTTGTTCATTGATGGGGCAAGACTCGGAACTGCTTTAACGTCTGAAGCTAATGAGTTGACCCTGAAAGATATTGCGAGTTTGTGTGACGTTTTCTATATCGGTGGCACAAAGAACGGAGCATTATTCGGTGAAGCTATAGTGTTTTCCCAAAATTTTGCGGGCTTGAAAGATTTCCGCACTCTCATTAAGCAACAGGGAGGCTTACTAGCTAAAGGCAAGTTACTCGGAATACAGTTTGAAGCGTTATTTGAGGACGGATTATATTTTGAGAACGCTAGGCACGCTAATAAACAGGCTATGAAGATCAAACAGGCTTTCACGGACTCGCACATACCGTTTTATATTGAGAGCTTCACTAATCAGCAATTCCCAATCTTGACTCAAGAGCAACACAAAACTTTAAGCCGCGAATTTGATTATGAAACTTGGGAATCTCTTAACGATGGAAAAATTGTAGTAAGATTTTGCACTAGTTGGGCAACAACTGATGCGCAAGCAATCAAAAATTTGTAACAAAGGAATGAAATTATGACTACGAAAACACGAAACAGGAACCTAGAGAAAAATTATTCACCGGATTCAATAGAGCAGAAATGGTACGCTAAATGGCTTGAAAACGGATTATTTGACGCAGAGATTAACACTAACAAAGAAGCTTTTTCGATCGTTATCCCACCTCCAAACGTTACAGGCTCATTGCACGTTGGCCACGCTTTTGACCACACTTTCCAAGATATTATGTGCCGCACAAAGAGAATGGAGGGCTACAGCGTCTTATGGTTACCCGGGACTGACCACGCCGGAATAGCTACGCAGAACGTTGTTGAGAAAGATTTAGCGAAGAAGGGAATCTCACGTTACGATCTTGGCCGCGAAGAGTTTGTCAAGAAAGTTTGGGAATGGAAAAAGATTTACGGCTCCAGAATCATCGAACAAATGAAGCGTCTTGGAAACTCCTGCGACTGGAGAAGAGAACGTTTTACGCTTGATGAGGGACTCTCAAAGGCAGTTCGCGCGGTGTTCGTGAGACTCTACAACAAAGGCTTAATCTATCGCGGAAAATATATCGTGAACTGGTGCCCACGTTGTGCTACGGCTATTTCTGATTTAGAGGTCGAATACGAGGAGAGCCAGGGAAATTTCTATTACGTGAAGTATTTGCTTGTTGAGAAGGACGCGGGCGAGGAATTTATTCAGGTTGCCACGACGAGACCAGAGACTATTATTGGCGACGTTGCTATAGCAGTTCACCCACGCTCGGAGAAATACAAGCACTTAATCGGCAAACATGTTCGCGTCCCGTTGACTGACAGAATTATCCCTATAATTGAGGATAACATGGTCGATCCAGAGTTCGGAACTGGCTGCGTGAAGATTACCCCTGCTCATGACCCCAACGACTTTCTTGTAGGCCTCAATCACAATTTAGAGCAGATTCAAGTTATTGACGCTAAAGGAATCATGAACGAGAACGCCGGAAAATATAAGGGCATGACGATTGAACAAGCACGCAAAGAATCCGTGAAGGACCTTGAAGAACTTGGCCTGTTAATAAAGACGGAAAAGATCACTCACTCTGTCGGACATTGTCAACGCTGCGGAACAACTGTAGAGCCTTATTTGTCGGAACAGTGGTTCGTGAAGACTAAGCCGTTAGCAGAAAGAGGAGTTCAGGCGGTTAAGGACGGACGCATTAAATGGGTGCCGGAACAGTGGGAGAAAACTTACTTCAACTGGATGGAAAACATTCGCGACTGGTGTATATCTCGTCAATTATGGTGGGGTCATAGAATCCCGGCTTGGGAGTGCAAGGACTGCGGGCACATTACAGTTGCTGAAGTTGATCCTACAGAGTGCGAACACTGCCACAGCAAAAATATTGAGCAAGAAAGCGACGTTCTTGACACATGGTTTAGTTCAGCGTTGTGGCCTTTCTCAACAATGGGCTGGCCTGAAGATAAACCCGAGCTTAAATATTTTTATCCCACGTCATTAATGGTAACTGGCTTCGATATTATTTTCTTCTGGGTCGCAAGAATGATAATGATGGGCTTAGAGTTCATGGACGACGTACCGTTTAGAGACGTGTATATTCACTCGTTAATTCGTGATGAACATGGCAAGAAGATGAGCAAGACTAAAGGCAACGTTATTGACCCGTTAATCATGATTGAGAAATACGGGGCCGACGCTTTGAGAATGACATTAGCCGCGCTTTCTGTTCAGGGCCGTGATATTTTGCTGTCGTCAACGAGAATAGAGACATATAGATTCTTCATGAACAAGTTGTGGAATGCCGCGAGATTTGCCTTGATGAATCTTGATGATGAAGTTCACGCGATTGATATTAATCAATTACACCTTCACGATAAATTTATTCTCACTCGTACACAGGAAATGGCCAAGAAGACTCGTGAATTAATCGATTCTTATGACATAGGCACAGCAGCAAGAGGCTTATACGATTTTGTGTGGGGCGACGTTTGCGACTGGTATTTGGAAATGTCAAAGCCAGCGTTAAAGGGCGATGAAGGGGAAGAGCGACGAAAGACCACGGCGGGAGTGTTGGAGGAAGTCTTCAAGACTACGTTACCATTGTTGCACCCGTTTATCCCGTTCGTGACTGAAGAATTGTGGGCAGCGTTTGGTTATGGCGACGAGTTCATCATGAGAACACCTTGGCCGGAAGCAAAGAACGAGTATATTTTCGCGGGCGTTGTTGATGAAATGAGGACGTTGCAAGACTCTGTTAGGACGTTGAGGAATTTGCGCGCAGAAGCTCATGTTGCTCCCCAACAGTGGCTCAACAAAGCTGTAATTCGAGTCAATTCTGAATCACAATCAGCAAAAATTTTACGTGCATCACTGAATCAGATCAGCAACCTTTGCAGAGTCCGTAATGTGATTCTTGAAGAGCCTGCTACGGAATGGTTGTACGGTGCGTCACTTTCATCAGTAACTGGAGATTGTGAAGTGAAATTGCCGGTTGGTGATGTTCTTGACGTTGGCAAGGAGATAGCGAGACTTGAGAACGAGATCGCAACGATTGAGAAGACCATAGCAGCGAGTCAAGCAAGATTGGACAAAGCGGACTTTGTTGCACGAGCGCCAGCAGAAGTTGTAGAGAAGGAACGCAATAAAGTTTCAGAGGGCCAAGCACAAATAGAGAGGCTCAAGGCAAATTTAGAGAGCTTAAGCAGATAGCGAATAAGTAGAATCCTCCTAGCAAACGTTAGGGGGATTTTTTGTGTCATAGTATAATTTCGCCATCCAAAAATTTTTGAGTAGGAGGAATTATTGATGATCAAGAAAATTTTAGCGTCATTAATTTTGTTGTTGCTCTTCGGTGTTGCACAGGCTCATGCTATGGCAAGTGCGGCGTATGTTAATTCTAGTGGAGGCGTTACGCTTTTAACCTATGATGGTTCAGGAGGTTTCACCGAATTAGAAGTAATTTCCGGCAGTGACGAATTCTCAGACATACTTTCATTCAATCACAAGGGCCAAGCAAGATTATTACGCACTTCAAGTTCAGGAATAGAAATTTATGACGTCACTGACGGCTGTAAACTTATCGCAAGCAATTCATCATTAACGAATTTAGAGGTAGACGATGTCGCAGAATACGGCGATAACATTTTGATTTCTGGCATGGGCAGAGGTGGATTGATCATTGAGCTTAACCCGGAAAACTGCGAAATTGTCAATGAATACAATTATCTCGACTCATCGGACACTAACTATGATTCGTGCTGGTCTCATCATGTTGCAGTCGTTGACGGAGTAATATATGCTGATTTCTACCATGAATATGATGAACGTTTCGATGATGTATTTGTTACGATGGACAAGCTTGGAAATATAACAGGACAAGTAAAAGACCCTTTACCGGATCAATTCGTCATAAGTAAAAATGTACTATACGCTCGACTATACGATCAAGGTCAATCCGCCCCAAAGACAGGAATTTATCGTGTGAATGGGCTTAACTTCGAGGAAGTTATTACTGACGTATATGTGTATGATAAGACTCCCGATGGAAATGGTGGTCTGTATTATTCTGCTGGAGATAGCGAATATGACGATTTTGATTGTATCTATCACTGGGACGGAACTAACTCAACTCTTGTTTATGATGTAACGTCATTGGGACTGTCAGGTAGCTTTAACGATGTTTTGTATGATGTAAATAATTCAATTTTGTACGCATGCACAATGGAAGATGAGCTTGGTGACGATGGAAATCCTATTTGGTCATGGTACGCATTAAAACCTGATGGCAGTGGATTAATAACCACACTTTCATGTACAGCGGATGGGTCTCATGAGAGACAGTTTGTCGTAATCGGCAATCCTTCGGAAGCAACTTCAACTGAGAAAATCTCTTCAAAGGCGAGTGCAGCGTATGTTAATTCTGGCGGTGGGGTTACGATGATTAAGCTTGATAGTTCCGGCGGCTTAACGTCTGAAAATGTGATTTCTGCTCCATCATTAAGTGATAGAGAATCTATAAAAGCGTTCAATCATAAAGGCCAAGCAAGATTGTTACACAGCAGTTATTCCGGCACAGAAATTTATGATGTAACAAACGGCTGTAAGCTTATCGCGAGCAATTCGTCCATTACCCCCGATAATTACTACTTAAAATATGGCACTGTAGCTGAATATGGGGACAATATTTTGTTATCAGGCGAGGGAAGAGGCGGCTTTATTATCGAGCTTAATCCAGAAACTTGCGAAATCGTCAATGAATATAATTACGTCGACTCGTCAAACGCTAATTATGACAGTTATTGGTCGAGCGTGATTGTTGCCAATGAAACTATATACGCTGCGTTTGAAGATCAAGAGGCAAATGAAGAAAACGACACTAGTACAAAGACATTCGTAACTATGGACAGGCTCGGGAATATAACTAATTCACGTGAATTTAATGACGTAACCAACGCTTTGAGCAAAGGTGTAATTTATGTTGCAGAATATTCGGCGGGGCTTTATCGTCTTGAGAGTGATTTATCAACGTCCCTGATTCTTGACAATGCAAACAGCATAAGAGAGATGACCCCTGACGGAAGTGGTGGGCTTTATTGCGTTGTTGACGCCACATCTGGTCGCCGTTATATTTATCACTGGGACGGAACTGACTATGAGTTAATTTACGATACTGATTCGTTTGGCTTGAGCTATCATCTTGGAGACATTGACTATGACGTAAATAACTCAATTTTGTACATACGCTTCTTTGATGATGACAACAGCGACATTTGGTACGCAGCGAACCCTGATGGCAGTGGCTTCATTACAACAACTTCATTCACGACCGACAAGCGCAACAGATTCGTAATTATCGGCAACCCTTCAGAAGCAACTTCAACAGCAAACACTCCCGTAACTTCAGAGAACGTCTCTTCAGCGATTGAACCTGTAGAATTAAATGACGATGTTATAGCAAGACTCGCGGCTCTCGTTGGAATTAGCCCTTCAGAAGTTAAATTCATCACTGCGGAAAATATTTCAGCCCCACAACCACCAACTGAAAGCATGATTCAATACATGAAGAACGATGGTTATGAGCCTAAATATAATCTCAACGTCTTAACAGTCAGTGAGGACGGCTATTATGTATTTCTCGTGAACGTGCCGAAAGATTTCATTGGCAAAAAAGTCAATGAGGTAAAAATATACGCGTTAGGGCAAAAAGATTTTGCTGATAGTTCAGTTAGTGCTTCGTTCTTTGGGTTGATTAATGGCATGCTAAATTATGGCGAATTAACAAATTTAAGTGGCCGGAAAATTAATTCACTCCCTGCGAAAATCTTGGCTATAGGAATGTTAAAGGCCGGGCAGCCTTTCAGCATCTTCTTTGCGAAGAAATTGCTTCTAGCTCTTTTTACTGGTGGCTGTGTTACAGGAATTGGAGTGTTCGCTTCAATTGGTTGTCTAGCATTTTTCAAAGTGTTCAGGAAAAAACATTAGGAAAGGCCCCCTAGCTTTAGGGGGTTATTTGTATATTCGTGCCTCTAATGGTGCTAAGGTCAATTTCTTGGGAGTCTCTTCGCTGCTCAAAATGATAGCTTTATCCGCAAATGACTCAGGCAAATTCACTTCATTAACGCTAAAATTCACAGCCACCGTAATATTTCCTCGAGTGTAGGCAAAAATTTCTTCGCTGTCCCGCAAAATCTCGTCGTAATCTCCTGTTATGAGGTCAGGATTTTCACGGCGTAACTTGGCCAGAGTCTTGTACCACGCTAAAACCGGGCTTGCGTTATCCCACTTAATCGGCGTGCGTGCATTATCACGAGTAAAGAAGCTCACGAACTTCAAAGCCTCTTCCGGAGTAAAGCCTTCGTTCAAAGCAAAGTTATATTGCCCGATTGATTGAATGTCGTTTATCTCGTCAATGCTCTTCCAGTCAGCGTTGGTCATTCCCAATTCTTCACCCTGATAAATAAACGGCGTGCCCCTCATCGTTAATAATATCGTAGCGAGTGCTTTTGCGGCTTTGATTTTGTCTGCTCCTTCTGGCATGAAATAATTTATGCTTCGTGGCCTGTCGTGGTTCTCAAAGTACACCGGGTACCAGCCATTAATTTTCGTGGCCTCTTGACTGTTTCTGAATGCCTGTTTCAATTCCGTCAACGTCCATTTACGAGGATAGCACCATGATTCGCTCTCGTTGTAAGCAAGCGTTGTGTGGCTGAACTCAAATAACATATCGAACACTCCATCACGACCAACCCACAAAGGCAACTCATCAGCGCTGACTCCGTTAGCTTCTCCGACAGTGAAAATATCTCGCCCATCAAAAACTTTCTGCTTGAACTCATGCAAGTAATCCAAAATTCCAGGCGTGTTTGCCGTCATTAAGTGAACGTTGATTAATCCGTCTTTGCCGTCGGGTGTGCCATCAAGAAATTCGCCCGGTTTCTTTATGTAAGTTATAGCGTCGATTCTGAATCCTCCTACACCTTTATCAAGCCAAAAATTTGCCGCGTCATAGAGAGCTTGTCGAACTTCAGGGTTAGCCCAGTTTAAGTCAGGTTGTTCACGCGCGAATGTGTGAAGATAATATTGCTGCCTGTCCTCGTTCCAAGTCCATGTGCTCCCGCCGAAAATAGTGCGCCAGTTTGTCGTAGCTCCTCGCCATATGTACCAGTCTGCTTTGGGATTGTCCCGGCTCTGTTTTGACTCGAGAAACCATTTGTGCTGGTCGGAAGAGTGATTGAACACGAGATCCATTACAATTTTTATTCCGCGTTTGTCAGCTTCGGCGATTAACTCCTCAAAATCTTTCATGCTCCCGTATTGTTCATCAATGCCTGTGTAATCCGAAATATCATAGCCATTGTCAACCATTGGGGACGGATAAAACGGGGTTATCCAGATTGCGCCGACTCCTAAATCTCGCAAATAGTCAAGAGTGTTTGTTATCGCGCGTAAACCCTTGTTGCCTTCAACGTCACGAAAAGTCTTCGGGTAAATTTGATAAACGATCGTATTTTGCCACCACTTCATAGAATCTTCCTCCTTAATTTGTTCAGCCGCATATGAAACATTAAATGCACTTGCTAACACTAACAGCACCACTAAAATTTTTCGCCTCATGAATTAATTCTCCCTTGACAGTATGCTAAAATTTCAAGGTTTTATTATACTTTAACAATAGGAATGATATTGGATTAATGCAATCACAGAACGCTAAGAACATAAGAAACCTTGCTATCGTCGCTCATATTGACCATGGCAAGACAACGTTAATAGACTCAATCTTCAGAGCAGCACAAACTTTCGCAGCTCACACCCAAGTAGCAGAACGCGTAATGGATTCTAACCCGCTCGAACGCGAACGAGGCATAACTATACGCTCAAAGCCCTGTACAGTTGAGTGGAAGGGCTACCACATAAACATTATAGACACTCCGGGGCACGCAGATTTTTCCGGCGAGGTTGAAAGAATTTTATCGACGGTTGACTCTGTAATCCTGATCGTTGAAGCTAACGAAGGCCCCATGCCACAAACTCGTTATGTTTTGCAGCACGCGTTATCAATCGGAATGAAGCCGCTGGTTTTTATCAACAAAGTAGACCGTGAAGGAGCTGACCCCGATAGAGCTTTGAATCTCACGTTTGATTTATTCTTCGAGCTAGGAGCGTCGGACGAACAAGCGGACTTTCCAGTGTTATATGGTTCAGGCTTAAACGGTTGGGCAGTGAATGATTTGTCAAAGCCTCATGAAGGTATGGACGATTTATTTCAGGCGATTATTGATTACGTACCAGCACCAGACGTTGACCCCGATAAACCTTTCTTAATGCAAGTAAGCACTTTAGCTTGGAACGAGTACGTCGGAAGAATTGGCAGCGGAAAAATTTTACAAGGCCACATAAAGAAGGGCGAGGCTTTTACGAGAGTCTCAACTAAATGGAACAGCACTGACCACAGCGGCGACGATTGGGAAATCACTGGCAAAGAGAACGCGAGAGTGGCTCAATTATGGGTAACTCGTGGGCTTGAACGCGTTGAAGTTGAGGAAGTTAGCGCGGGCGATATAGTTTGGTTGACTGGCCCTAACGAAATAGATATTGGCGACACATTTTGCAACGAAGAAATTTCTGACGCACCATTGAAGCCTTTATCAATCGAAGAGCCTACGGTATCAATGTTCTTTCTTGTGAACTCGGGACCGTTTGCAGGACGTGAGGGCCAAGCAGTTACACTAAGACAACTAAAGGCACGTTTACAGCGAGAAATGCACGTTAATGTCTCGTTGCGCATGGAGGACTTAGGGAGACCTGACGGCGTGAAAATTTCCGGGCGCGGGGAATTACAGCTGGGCATTCTCATTGAGGAAATGAGGCGCGAGGGAATGGAGTTCTGCGTGTCGAAACCTGAAGTAATCGTTGAATATCATGACGGCGTTAAGTGTGAACCTTATGAGCTTGTTACGATTGACGTACCTGAAGAATATCAAGGCATAGTCTTTGAGAAGATGTCGCGACGTAAAGGCAAAGTTTTGAACATTGATAACCCTGACAGAGGATTATTGCGAATCGAGATAGAAATTCCAACACGAGGGCTCATAGGTTATAGAGGGGAATTTTTGACGGATACACGAGGGCTCGGCATTATGTCAAACTGTTTTAGCGGCTATAAAGAATGGGCGGGCGATTTAATCACGCGTAATCGTGGCTCACTCGTCAGCGTTGCAACTGGAGAAGCTACAGCGTATCAGCTTGAAATCTTGCAGGAACGTGGCGTGTTATTCATTTCACCGTTGGAACAAGTCTATAACGGAATGATCGTTGGCGAGAACTCAAGGCCGGGCGATATACCTTGCAATCCTACAAAGAAGAAGCAGCAGACTAACCACAGATCCGCAACGAAAGAATTAACCACGAAACTAGACGTGCCGCGCAGAATGTCATTAGAGAAGGCTATGGAATGGATTGAGACCGATGAACTTGTTGAAGTCACTCCGCAATCAGTCAGACTCCGTAAAGCAATTCTTGACGAACTCGAAAGAAGAAAAGCTCAACGACGTGGCCCACAGGAGACTAATAATGCGTAAATTAATTCTGCTGGTGTTAATGTTATTCGTGAGTCCGTCATATGCAGCGATAACTCGTCCACCAGTTTATGTAATCTCACCGCAATATCAAGACGCTAGAGAATTTCATGAAGGCTTGGCCGCTGTGAAGTCAAACGATCGTTGGGGCTATGTTGATTATTTGGGACGAATCGCTATACCGTTTGTGCATAAAATTCCAGAAGCCGGGGATTTCTCTGAAGGGTTCGCATTTGTTGGGGATCATTATATTGATTACGAAGGACAACCAGCCTTTGCATACGTAGACGAGGACACGGACGAAAGAGTCGAGAAATATTTCAACAACGGCTTACCATTCTCCCAAGGACTCGCGGCTGTTCAATCGGGTGGGCAATGGGGCTACATAGACTTAATGGGAAATTATGTAATTGCTCCATCGTTTCAACGTGCGGGATCGTTCCGTGAGAACTTGGCCCCGGCCATGAAAAACGGTTTGTGGGGATATATAAACATGCGTGGGAATTTCGTTATCCCTCCAAAATATTTACGAGCCAGAGAATTTCACCAAGGACTTGCACCAGTGAGCATAAAGGGCCGTTGGGGATATATCAACAGTGCTGACAAAGTTGTAATCAGACCTGCATATTATGAAGCTGGAGATTTCGTGGAAGGATATTCGCCGGTAAGGACAAGAACGAGTTACAGGGGTTGGGGATTTATCGGGCCGCGAAATAGATTCGTTATCCCTGTACGATACAACAACCTTGGAAATTTTGGAGAGGGTCTAGCGCCTGCTGCGGCTGATGCACGTTGGGGATATTTGAACGTTCGAGGAGATTGGGAGATCTCGCCACAATTTGAGGATGCAAGAACTTTCAGTGAAGGATTAGCAGCGGTTAAAGTGGAAAAATCGTGGGGGTATATTCGTCCGTGACGCCGCGCCCCCAAGCTTTTTCGTTCCCACCCA
>CAJOGG010000030.1:0-5116 GCA_905234205.1 uncultured Synergistales bacterium
GACTTTTGCAGGAAAACTTGCGAAGGTTGTTATCACTGGCGACGCTGACAAAGACGACGCAGGTTTAATCGGCGAACACACCAACATGGTACTTGTACAAGTCAAGAAATATGGCGACGAGTACTGGTTTGTATTACGCGATATGACTGCACAGGAACTTCGCGACTTGAAGACGGACGCGAGGCTAAGCTATCTTGAAATGATTACGGAGGGTGAATAATTATGAGCGCAAAATTTGAAGACATCAAGAAATACTACGATTACGGCATGTGGACGGAACAGCAGGTACGTGTGGCAGTTGCTAAGAATTGGATCACGGCGGAAGAGTTCAAGCTCATCACGGGGCACGGACTTTTGGGCGAGTAGTTAGTTAGGAGCTTCCTTCGGGAGGCTCTTTGTTTATCGTTATCATAGGGAGCTAAACATGAATCAAATTAAAGCGTGGGTTATTGAGCAAGTACTTTGGGCAGAAAAAAATCTCAAAGGTAAATCCGGAGCTGATAAGAAAGCCGCGGTTGTACAGAAACTCGATGAACTCATTAAGCTACCGTTTTATCTGGAGTGGGTGGACGACATAATTATCTCATACTTAGTTGACTCCGTATGCTCAAAGCTGAATGAGATAACGCAGCATGATTTCAGCGAACTAACACTCAATGAATCTCAAGAAATGGAACTCGCACAAGAAATTAAGGAGTGATATACCATGACTGACCAAGAAAAATTTGATCGCGCTATTGCATTCTCTCTCAAGTGGGAGGGCGGCAGAAATTTCAATATTGTCAACGGTAAACCAGTTATTAAGGGAGCAGCTAAGGCTGACGCGGGCGGAGCTACTGCTTATGGCGTAACGTGGGCAACTCTCAAGACTGCTCACAAACAAGGGATTGTTGCGCATGATGATATTTGCAAATTAACGCTTGACGAGGCGAAATTAATCTACAAAGCGAATTACTGGGACAAGTACAAATGGCATGAGCTAGAGTGGCCGGTGTGTCTGTGCTGCTTGGACTGCTGCATTAATCACGGTGGCTTCGCTTCGATTCTTCAGAGGGCGGCTATCGACTGCGGGCAATCTGTGGTAGTTGATGGCAAGTTCGGCCCTAAAACTTTTGCGGCTCTCAAAGCATGTGCCCCGAAATCACTGGCTAAAGCTATCTATGAACAGCGCAAGAAATATTATCACAAGATCGTCGCCAATAAACCGAGTCAGAATGTATTTCTCAAAGGTTGGTTAAGGCGTGCTGATGAAATGGCAAAGGAGTCGGGCGTTTATGAATGACGAAATTTCAGAATTTATAATCGCAAGTACTGTTGGCTTTGCAGGGTGGCTCTTTGGTGGGCTGGACGGCTTCGTCAAAGTTCTTATAGCATGTACAGCTATTGATTACGTTATAGGCGTCATTAGGGCATGTGTCGAGCGTAAATTCTCTAGCGCAATCGGATTTAAAGGGATCGCCCGTAAAGTTACTATGTTCTTCCTTGTCGCGGTGGCTCACCTAACAGATCAGCTTATGGGCAACTCCGAGGCATTCAAAACCGCCGTGTGTATATTCTACATTGGCAACGAAGGCATCAGCATAATTCATAACGCAGACAAATTGGGTGTCAAAGTTCCAAAATTCTTACACGGAAAATTCTTGACATTCGCAGAAGAAAGCAACGACGAATCAAACAAGAAAGCTGCTTAAGCCCTTGCTAAAACTCCAACTTAGAGTAAACATACACAGCATCTTAATTTAGGAGGTGCTACTATGAAGAACCCGGAACTCTTAACCGAAAACGGAATCCCGGAAAATCTCGCAACGTTATTCACAAAGGACAACTGTACTGTCATTGCAATTCAAGATGCTGTTGAAGAAAGTGTGACTGGTACAGAGCTTGCGAATAATCTCAATAAATTACAGCTACTAAGCAAGTTTTATCTAGATCGTGAGACAGTCGAGTATGCCAGGCTTATAACAACAGACTGCTTCGGCGTAAAACATTATTTCAAGGCATGGAAATGAACTACCGCACGGGTTAAGAAATTCACGCCTTAGCCTGTGCTATTAATCCCTTCAACTCTCTAACTTCATCAATCAACATTTTCAAGCATTCCAAAATTTCCTCATCAACATTTTTCTGCACTGATTCATTCTGGACTTCGGTAGCTTTATTTTCCTTCGCTAATTTCTCTGCTTTTCGGCGTGCCCATATGACCGCAAACCCTTGAGGTGCTTTCTTGAAATTTTCGGCCGTCTTTCGAGGTATCAACCACCTATGCCCAATTCGTTGCGCTCCGTCCAGTTTTCCTTGTCTACACAATAATGACACTGAATCTCTCTTGTACTTCATTATAGCCGCGGCTTGTTCAATCGTTACGTATTCGCTTAAATCCATTTCTCTTATTCTCACTCCTAAATTATTTTCTTAACATTTTACCATAAAAATATAAATATATTTGGGCTTGACTTAGTGGGACGCAAGATTTAATATAGAAAGGTTGATAATACTAAATAACTACCCTAAATCTTCCCAGAAAAATTCATTGATATTCTTATGAAAAACTTTTATAAATATGCTTGACTTCACGTGTTTTAGAGTTAATATACAACCATCAAGCGGAAACGCAGTAATAATCATAAAGGAGAAAGAAAAATGGTAGAAATTAAATCATACGACAGCATCAGAAGCCGCAAGGAAATCAAAGACAACGGAAATCTCGTAGTATTCTCGGCATACAAAGCAGCAAAACGCGCGGGCAATGAATTACTTGACATCGACGACTTCATCAATAACAAGGACATTCAAGACGTGATCGCGGTATTCCTCGGCCACGGTATCAGAGAGTTCACTGCTTGCAGACTTAGACAAAAACGCCGTAAAAATCGCGGGCATGACGAAAATCAAATCGGGCTGGGACTTTGAAACCGATGAAGAAGAAACAAAACCGGCACTTATGATGAAAATAGCGTAATATCACGTAACTTTCACGGGAGGCTTCGGGCCTCTTTTTTGTTGTCTATTTGTACTTGGGAAAATACTTGACTTTGTGAAAATTTTATGTCATTTACATATTTATATAAACTATTTATGAATTTATTGATAATATCTCTAAATCGCTTGTAAGTCAAGTCCGTGTACTATCAGACAAGCTAAAATATTTAATCGTAATTCTTGTATGAATATGCTTGACTTCATGGTTATTAGAGTTAATATACACTCATCAAACGAAAACGCAGTAATTACAAGGAAGGAGACATAAAAATGATAATAAGCAGTAAGGTTAAGGAACAGATTTTGGCGGTACGCGATACAGGGCTTGTGAACATGTGCGACGTAAACGGAGTTCAGCGTGTGGCATTCGATAATGATTACTACGAGCTGGTTTGCTTCATCGAGGAGAACAAGAAAGACTACGTGAATTTCATTCTGTACGGAGCAAGAGAATAGGGGAATACATTTCCCTAAATATTTTACCGAAAAAGTTTTAAGAATATACTTGACTTCACGGAAATCAGAGTTAATATACGACCATCAAGCAAGAAATACAGTAATTGCAACGAAGGAGATAACATTATGAAAGAAAAGACAGCAGCACAAATCGCAAACATGAAGAAACAAACAATTGGCGTAGAGATCGAAATGAACGGCATCACCCGCAATCAAGCCGCCCAAGTAGCAGCAGCATTCTTCGGGACAAACAGAAGTAAATACACCGGACAACAAAATGGTTACATGACCTGGAGCGCATGGGATAATCAAGGCCGCGAATGGAAATTCCAAAGAGATACAAGCATTCACGGACGCGACGATGAAAAATGCGAACTCGTTACCCCAATTCTTCGCTACGAGGACATCGAAACACTTCAGGCACTCCTCAGAGTTTTAAGAAAGTGCGGAGCTAAATCAACCCCATCAAGAGGCTGCGGAGTTCATATTCACATCGGACTCAAAAGCGAAGCCGCGGATCACACTGCCAAGACTCTCACAAACCTTGCAAACATTATGGCCGCTCATGAGGAACAAATCGGTCGCGCTATTAAAATTTCCGAACGCAGAACAGAAACTTACTGCAGAACGGTCAATCCCGAATTTATCAGGCGACTTAATGCCAGAAAACCTCAAACAATGGAAGAACTTGCGAATGTATGGTACGAAGGCAACAACGCAAGCTACGGACGTGATACTCACTATAACCCAAGCCGCTACCACATGCTCAACTTACACGCCTGCTTCACAAAGGGTACAATCGAGTTTAGATTATTCCAATTCGACGAACCCCACGGAGACAGCAAAGGCGGAATCCACTGCGGACAACTTAAAGCCTACATTCAGCTTTGCCTCGCCATGAGTCAGTTAGCAAAGGATTTAACCCGCGCAAGCACCAAGCCCCAACAGATCGAAAATGAGAAGTACGCTTTCAGGTGCTGGATGTTAAGATTAGGTTTTATCGGGGAAGAATTTAAGACGGCAAGAACACTCCTTTTAAGGAATGTCAACGGGAACGGAGCATGGAGGAGATAACATGAAAATTTATAAAGTCGCAGTGATGGAGGTCTACCGCAAGGTAGTCTCCGTCCAAGCCAATAACGAACGAGAGGCACACCAGAGAGCTTGGGACGCTTGGAACAATACAGAAATTATTCTTGATCTCAATGATTTTGAGGGAGCAGAAATGGAAGTGCTTGATGCAGGGAAAGAGACCGAACAGCCCGGAGAAAAATTCATTGAGGCACTTGACTACGACGGAGAATTTGACAAGGGAAAGGGTACGGCTAAAGCATGAGCGAGAAATATTATCTTGCATACGGAAGCAATCTTTCACGGGAGCAAATGGCCTTCAGGACTCCTAACGCTGAAATTGTCGGTACAGCTATGCTCAAAGGGTGGCGATTGTTATTCCGTCAATATGCGACCATCAAGAAATCTGCTAAGTACAATACGCCTGTGCTTGTCTGGAAAATCTCTGCCAACGACGAGAAGAGACTTGATCGTTATGAAGGCTTCCCCAAATTCTATGTCAAGAAAAATTTGAAGGTCAGCGTGACGGGACTTGATGGAAATGATTTAGGCGAGTTAAAAGCTATGGTGTATATCATGAGTGCCGAGGCTATGAAATTGCGTCAACAAC
>CAJOGG010000030.1:5149-17758 GCA_905234205.1 uncultured Synergistales bacterium
TATAATGATTTTGGATTCGACAAAGAAATTCTGCGGGAAGCTCTTATGGAAAATTTCAAGCCTGAATCTCGGCCAAGTCATCGAGGTAGTCAGCCCACCATTGCATTAACTTAATTCTTTCGGGCATGTACTCCGCGTGATTATATGCCCCTCTTACTGTATTTTCTTCGACATGTGCAAGCTGTCGTTCAATCACGTCTCTATTCCAGCCATGTTCATTAGCTATAGTTGAGAACATTGCGCGGAAGCCATGAGGCGTGATTTGTTCTTTTGTGAAGCCAATTGTCCTTAATGCCACGCGTACACCATTTTCCGACATACAGCGTCCGTTATTTCGGGGAGTAGGAAAAAGCCAGCGTCCCCTGCCTGTAAGTTGTCGCAATTCTTCAATAATTGCCTTTGCTTGATTTGACAGTGGGACAACATGACGACGTTTCATTTTCATTTTTTCGGGCGGAATATCCCATGTATCATTTTTAATCTCAGACCATTCAGCAGTACGAATTTCACCGGGACGCGCAAATGTGTAGATTGAGAACAACATAGCGCAACGCATAACTGTGTACGGATAGGCTTTCATTGCTCTCATAAGAATTGCTATCTCTGACGGATCGGTCAATGTTGCGTAGTGTTTATTATTTCGTGGTGCTAATGCGCCCATCAAAGCCAAAGTAGGATCATTCTCTGCCCAGCCGGAAGCTATTGCGAACCTGAATATCTGACTAATTAATGCCTTAACTCTCCGTGCTGTTTCATCATAGCCAGAGCTTTCGATCCTGCGACATAAATTCAATATATCCCTTGATGTTATTTCCTTGATACAAACATTCCCGAACGCTGGAAAGATATATTTATTCAAGCGCTGTACAATACTTTCAATATATCGTTCAGCTTTATTCTTCATGCGTACTCTCATCCATTCGTTTGCAAGATCTACAAAACTTTGAGGTACTTTAACAGAGCGTAATGATATTGCTTCACCTTTTGCTCGAGTTGTCTGAAGCTCATCACGTTTTATACGTGCGTCCTTGAGGGATAAGTCGGGATATGGACCAAGTGATATTTGATGCTCTTTCTTGTTCTCCCAATATCTGAATATCCAGTATTTTCGGCCTGACGGGTCAACGCGTAAATTCAACCCTCGGTCATCGCGAATCATATAAGATTTATCACGAGACTTTGCACTTTTAACTTGCAATTCAGTTAACATATATATACACCTCGTTTATAAATTCTGACCGTAGAAATTTTTAAACTGAATAATTTTCTACGATTTTTTCTACGGTGCGATATTTGATTTAGCGATTTTATTTCACTCTTAGCGGGGTAATAATAACACAAAAACCCGCTTACTCAGCGAGTTATTTATTCTCAATCGGACTTACCGAATTACATTCTGGCGGAGAATGGAGGATTCGAACCCCCGGAGGCTTGCACCTCAATTGATTTCAAGTCAACCGCCATCGACCGCTCGGCCAATTCTCCGTGTCTTTCTCAAAACTTGCGTAAGTATATCACACGCCTTAAAATTTTGCACACGATTTTTTTCAGGAGGAATTAATTACATGGCAGTCTCAAAAATTTACGCTTCGGACAAAAGAGCTAACACACAGATTGAAAAATTATTGTTGGCTGAAGGAATACGTCGCGACAAAAATCTTGATTACACTTGCGCAATTTACGACGATGATTATAACGTTATAGCTACGGGTAGTTGTTTCGGAAATACTTTACGCTGTATGGCTGTCAGTCATGAACATCAGGGCGAAGGCTTAATGAACGAGATAGTGACTCACCTTGTGCAACATGAATACGACCGCGGAATAAATAATTTATTTCTCTACACCAAATGCAATTCAGCAAAATTTTTCGGGGACTTGGGATTTTATGAGATAGTCAGGATTGAGAACCAGATAGTCTTCATGGAAAATAGACGCAACGGTTTCACAAATTACTTGAATTTCCTGGCGAAAACTAAACGTGATGGCGAAAAAATTGCGGCTCTAGTTCTTAATGCTAACCCTTTTACACTTGGCCATTTATATTTAGTCGAGAAGGCGTCACGAGAAAACGACGTGCTACATATTTTTATAGTGAGTGAGGACGCGTCCCTGGTGCCGTTTGAGATTCGTAAGCGCTTAATAATTGAAGGTACTGCACACTTACATAATCTCGTCTATCATGATTCAGGCCCGTACATAATCAGCAACGCAACATTCCCAAGTTATTTCCAGAAAGATGACACCGCCGTTATCGAGAGCCACGCAAATTTAGACTTGAGCATTTTTGTACGTATAGCGGAGACTCTAGGAATTAATTCGCGTTACGTTGGGGAAGAGCCTAATAGCCTTGTAACTGGAATCTATAACCGCATAATGTCCGAAAAGCTTCCTGAACATGGAATCAAATGTGTAATCGTGCCACGTAAACAAGAAGCCGGGGAAATCATAAGCGCGTCAAACGTAAGGAACTTCATTAAGAACGGTGAAATCGAAAAAATTAAGCCCCTTGTCCCTGAAACAACTTACCAATTTTTTACGAGCTCCGAAGCTGAAAGTATCATCAAGAAGATTCAAGGCACCGCGAACGTGATTCACTATTAGCGTTTTTTGAGGAACAACCACGCCTGCCACATTCCAAAGCCTGTTATTACCGGGATAGCACAGAGTGAAAGAAGAGAGTTGACTCCGTTTTGTGAAAGCCAGTTAGCACACCACACGCTCAAGAAAGCATAGCCAGCTATAACAAGTCCAGCTGATAAAACTTTGCCGAACATAATAACGTCACGCAAATTGTTAAGCTTCATGAATAATTCTCACTCCCAAAATTTTTTGCTTGCTGCCAGTCCCGGTCTTCGTGGAAATTCTTTAGGACACCGGGCTATTTTCTCCCACGTAACTATACATTTTGAATCCCCACCGTAAAAGTTTAATGCAGGTTTGCTTAATCCAAGTTTCTTCCATTTATCGTTGACTTCTGAAATTTCCTCGTGAACTTTTTCGCCTTTGAACGTTAGAATCTTTCCTCCAACTTTCACAAGAGGAGACAACAATTCCGCCGTAATTCCAGCAGAAGCAAGCGCACGAGCTACCGCAATATCGAACGCCTCACGGTGAGTCAATGCAAACTCTTCACTCCTAGCACAAACAATTTCAACGTTATTGAGCTCAAGAGCATCAACAATTTCACGAACGGCTTCACACTTTTTATTAACGCTATCAAGCAACGTAACGTGTATATCAGGTTTATGAATAGCCCAAACGATCCCGGGGAGTCCTCCGCCGCTTCCTACGTCGATAATTTTTCCGGTATCATGCACAAATTCAAGTGAAGGAACGCAGTCAAGGATCTGTAAGTCGTAAATTTCCTGCGCTCCTCGTGTACCTGTTAGTCTAGCTCGTTTGCAATCTGCTAATAACTCGGCGTATTTATACAGTATGGATTTTTGAGGGGTCATAGCGGTCTTCTTGCGGGTGTTTGTTCAACGGATAACCTATTGGAATAATCGTGAAGGCTTTGAAGTTTTCGGGCAAGTTCAAAATTTCTCCTACCACCTTCATTCTATCTTCAAGTGGAGCAATCCCAAGCATAACAGCTCCTAGGCCAAGTTCTTCAGCTTCAAGCAAAATATTTTCCGTAGCTATAGCCATATCGATCTGAACCATTTGAGGCGCGTATAAATTATCAGTCCTGTAACATGGAACTATCACGACAGGAGCGTTTTTCGCCGGAGTCGCGTATGGTGTAACTTGTGAAAGTTTGTTGATGATTTCGCGTTCACGTGTAACGTAAAATTCCCAAGGCTGTTGATTAACTGCACTAGGAGCAGCCATTGCCGCACGTAAGATTTTCACGATTAAACCGTTCTCAACATCACGGGCTTCAAAATTTCTTGTGCTCACACGTGTAAAAATTGCGTTCATGATCTTACCTTGAGAACTTGAACTTGATGAATGCCTTTACTTTTTCGCCAGCTTTAATTACAGGACTTGGGAATAATGGTTCATTCATTGCGTTCGGGAATTGCTGACACTCTAGCGCGAAGCCATCATAGTTGTTGTAGTACGAGCCTTTTTTGCCTTTAGTGTGCCCGATTGAGTTACCAGTATAGAATTGCAGTGCAGGCATATCCGAGAACACTTCGAGCTTTATTCCTGTGAGTTCACCTTGAGCAATTGCCGCAGGTTTTGTGGAGTCCGTTATCTCGTAGCAATGGTCAAAGCCGCCTTTAGCATATGTAATCTCTGACGAATACGGAAGCATGTTGGTAATGATTTTGCGTGCGTTCCTGAAGTCAAACGGAGTCCCTTCAACATTCGCAACAGGAGCAAGCGCAAGAATCTCATCGTTAGCTTTGCAGTATTTCCCGGAGTTAATCTTCAAATCGTGATTTAATATCATGCCTTGGCCGTGTCCATTAAGGTTGAAATAGTTGTGATTGGTGATGCTTGCCGGGGTGTCCTTGTCGCAAGTATATTCGTAGTCAAAAGTCAATGTCCCATCAGTAAAGCTCACGTTCACGCATAAATCAAAGTTGCCGGGGAATCCTTCATCAAGGTCAGGGCTATGAAGAGTGAACACAACTTTATCTCCCTTCAACTCCGACGCGAATAACCTTTTCCCGAAACCGTGAAAGCCTCCGTGCAAAGTGTTGCGGCCATTGTTCTGTGGTGTTCTGTAAGTTACGCCGTTGATCGTGAATCTTCCGGCCTCTATACGATTTGCATAACGTCCGATTGTTGCGCCAAAATTTCTCGTGTCATTGAGATACTCGCCTAATGTGTCATAGCCTAATGTTACGTCATAGAGTTTGTCGTCTTTGCCCTTAACGTTGGTTTCAAGGATAGCACAGGCATATTCGCTCATAACTACGCTTTGTCCGTTTTCGTCAGTGAAGGTGTAATTGTATACGGGTTGTCCGTCAGGCATTGTTCCGAATAAACTTTTATCAATACGCAATTCTATTCACTCCTTAAATTTATCGCTGTGCTAAAATTCTATCACTACCCAAAAACTTAATACATATGGAGGTAATTTTTCATGAAGAAGTTATTTGCTCTTGTACTCGTATTTGCGTTGTTGGTCAGCATTTCAGCCGCAAGTGCTAAAGATGTTGTTGTCGCTTTCTCACAGATTGGCCAAGAGTCAGACTGGCGCACAGCTAACACCGACGATTTAAGAAACGCTATCGAAGGCCACGCAGGTTGGAAACTTGTCTACGATGATGCACAGCAGAAGCAGGAGAATCAGATTAAGGCACTCCGCAACTTCATCACACAAGACGTTGATTATATTCTCTTCACGGGCGTTGTCTCAACAGGTTGGGACGAAGTATTGAAGGAAGTCAACGAGGCTGAAATCCCGCTGTTGTTGATTGATAGAATCCCGGATTGCGCTGACAAGATCGACTATGTTGCCGCATTCGGTGGCGACTTTGTTGAAGAGGGACGCAGACAAATTGCTTGGGCCGGCGAATATCTCAAGAGCATTGGCAAAGGTGATGTAGATGTCAATATTGTAATCATGGAAGGCACAACTGGAGCAAGTGCACAGACCGGAAGAACTGAAGGCAATCTCAAAGCCCTCAAGGAATATCCGCACTTAAAGTTAGTTGGTCAACAGTCAGGAAACTTCACACGCGCTGAAGGTCAGGCAGTTATGGAAAGCTGGCTGAAATCAATTGATAAGATCGACGTGTTAATCGCTCAGAACGACGACATGGCACTCGGCGCAATTGACGCTATTAAGGCTGCTGGTAAAGTCCCCGGCAAAGATATTATTATCGTAGGTTGCGACTCGGTCAAAGCTGCTTTTGATGCTATCGTGGCTGGCGAAATGAACGCTACAATCGAATGCACACCGCTTTACGGAAAATTCGTAGTCCCGACGATTGAAGCTCTTATCCGTGGCGAAAAATTTGACAAGACAGTCGTTCACCCTGAAGAAGGCGTTTTCGATATGGACGGCGGAATCGATTTAGGCACAGTGAAATCAATCAAGGCTGCTGATGTAATTGCAACTCGTCAGTACTAATAGATCATGACACTAGCGGCAGGGCTTCTAACAGGGGCCCTGTTTTTTATTAAGGAGGGATAAATTTTGCAAGCTAATAACATTCTCGAAATGAAGGGCATCACTATACAATTTCCGGGCGTTAAGGCTCTCGATAACGTTGACTTCTCATTGAGGGCAGGCGAGATTCATTCGTTGCTCGGGGAAAATGGTGCTGGCAAATCCACGTTGATAAAATGCTTAACCGGAGTAAATCGCAAGGACGCGGGGCAAATTCTGCTTGATGGTCAGGAAATTAATCCGGCCGGGCCAAGTGAGGCTATGGAGCTTGGAATCTCAACAGTGTTTCAGGAAGTCAATCTATGTCCGAATTTGAGCGTGGCTGAAAATATTTTCGTCGGTCGTCAACCCATGAAGCGTGGGCAAATTAATTGGCGTGAGATAAATTCTCGTGCGTCGGAGTTAATGTCGCGTTTCCACCTTGATATTGACGTTACTAGGCCATTGTCTTATTACTCTACGGCTATTCAGCAAATGACTTCTATAGCAAGAGCAGTTGATGTGAAGGCAAAAATTTTGATACTAGACGAGCCTACAAGCTCCCTTGATGAAAACGAGGTTCAGCTACTCTTCAGCGTCATGCGCGAGTTAAAGGCTCAAGGCATGGGGATAATCTTCATAACACACTTCTTGGATCAGATTTACGCCGTGTCCGACAGAATGACTATTTTACGAAACGGGCACTTAGTCGGGACTTATGACATCAACGAATTAAGCAAAGTCGAACTTGTTACAAAAATGGTCGGCAAAGATATGGACGTGATATTCAATCTCAAGCGCGCTGAAGTAAAACCTGACGCCGAATTTATGCTCAAAGCTGAACACGTCGGGGACTCGTCGCACATTCAGGATATTTCGATTAATCTCAAGAAAGGTGAGCTGATTGGATTCGCTGGACTCTTGGGAAGTGGACGAACTGAAACGGCCGAAATTTTGTTCGGAGCAAGCAGAGCCACTAAAGGAGAAATTTACGTTGACGGTGAGAAGACGGAGTTACGCCAGCCATTTGACGCAATAAAAGCTCGTATAGCCTTCTGCCCGGAAGATCGTAAGCGCGACGGAATTATCGGGGACTTGTCAATCCGTGAGAATATTATGCTAGCCGTACAATCCCGAAAAGGATTCATGAAGCCGATGACATTCCAGGAACAAACTGACCTCGCGAACAAATACATAAAGCTCTTAGGAATTGCCACGCCTGACTGTGAGAAAAAAGCCGGGGAATTATCAGGAGGCAACCAGCAGAAAGTTATCTTGGCCCGATGGATGGCTGCTCAACCGAAAATCCTGATCCTTGACGAACCTACACGAGGTATAGATATTGGAGCTAAAGCAGAGATTCAAAGACTTATGCTGGAAATGTGCGGTGAAGGAGTCAGTGTCATATTCATAAGCTCTGAACTTGATGAAATTATTCGCTGCTCAAACAGGATTATTATCATGAGAGATCGCGAAAAGGTTGCTGAAGTCAACGGCGAGTCATGTACTCAACAAGATATACTCAAAATCATAGCGGAAGGAGCTGCATAGTATGAATAAACATTTCTCGTTATCCGGTTTAATGCAGTCAAAAGTCACGTGGGCAGTAATCGCTGAATTATTAATCTTGCTCGTGTGTTTTGCGATCAGGCCGGACTTCTTCAGCATAAGCTATCAATCCTCAACAGGCATGTTATACGGAAGCTTGATTGACATTGTGAACAGGTCAGCCGAGATCACGATTATATCAATGGGAATGACGTTAGTAATAGCGTTAGGTGGTACGGATTTATCGGTTGGTGCGCTCGTAGCAGTTGCCGGGGCCATAGCGTTGAAATTTCTGCGTTGGGACGTGCTAACTTACACAACTCCAGGAGATTATACTGTTTATCCTTATATTTTCGTGTTATGCGTGCCGTTAATCGTTTGTGCGCTCATGGGATTGTTCAATGGCTTTCTCGTTGCAAAGGGAGGTATACAGCCTATAATCGCTACGTTGATATTAATGGTATGCGGGCGCGGAGTTGCTCAAATTCTCACGGACGGAAAACAATTCACTACGGGTTACTCACCATTTAGAGTCATAGGCCAAGGAAGTTTTCTGTATCTGCCAATGCCAATAATCATAACTATCATTGTAGTAATTGCTGTAGCTATCTTCACTCGTAAAACAGCCTTCGGAGCATTCGTTGAGTCGGTCGGAGTCAATGCAAGCGCAAGCCGTTTATCTGGAATAAAAGCAAGCACAGTTATATTGATCGTGTTCATGATTACGGGTTTATTATCAGGAATAGCCGGGCTTATATATTCAAGTCGCATAATGTCAAACGATTCCAACAATGCCGGATTAAATTTTGAGATGGACGCAATTTTGGCGGTGGTCATAGGCGGAACTAACATGTCTGGCGGAAAATTCAGCCTTGCTGGTACGGTCGTAGGGTCGTTGATAATTCGTACGATTGTAACGTTTGTATATTATTTCGGGATCGTCGCTGAGGCTACTATGGCGTTCAAGGCGTTAATCATAGCTGTAGTTATAGTATTGCAGTCCGAACCAGTGCGCGCATATTTTGCTAAACGTGCGAGACTCAGAGAAGCAAAGGGGGCGGCTTAATCATGAAGGGTAAGCAAAGTTTTTGGGGCAAAATCACTAACCCGAAGTACATAATGGTTTACGCAACAATCGGAATCTTTATCATAATCTACGCGTTCGGGGCGTTCATGTACGGCGATAAAGGCTTCTTGACTGTTAGAACGTTCGTGAATCTTTTCATTGACAACGCTTATTTCGGGATCTCTGCTGTAGGAATGACAATGGTATTGATCACGGGCGGAATAGATCTTTCTGTCGGAGCTGTAGCTTCATTAACCGGCATGTTCATAGCTTACGGAACTACAGTTCTTGGCCTTCACCCTTTCACTTGCATAGCTGCGGCTCTGGTCATGGGCGTGGGCTTAGGCTTGCTGATGGGATGGGTAATTCATTATCTCAACGTTCCCGCGTTCATAACTACTCTAACCGGAATGTTCTTTGCCCGTGGTGTGTGTTCGTTAATCAGCCGTGAGTCGATTGATATTAGTCACCCTGTAATAGACGCGTTGGCAAGCTGGAAAATTTACCTGATGAAATACGTTGACGGACGTTGGGTAAGAATCAAGCCAATAGCTTTCATAAACTTCAACGTGATTTTGTTTGTCGTAATGATAATAATAGGAGCGTTCATACTTCAAAAGACTCGTTTCGGACGAAATATCTACGCTATCGGAGGCAATGAACAATCCGCGGCATTAATGGGGCTTCCAGTTGGTCGCACAAAAGTTTTGGTTTATGGCTTCAACGGTTTATGCTCGGTGTTAGCTGGAATATCTTACGCGTTGTATGTGAAGAGCGGCTGGAACTTGTCATTACAGGGCGGTGAACTCGAAGTGATAACCTGTGCAGTAATCGGAGGCACACTCTTGACCGGCGGCGTCGGCTACATGATAGGGACGTTGTTCGGGGTGTTGCTGAAATCCGTAATACCTGCCTTAATAACGTTCAACGGGAATCTATTATCATGGTGGGGAAAAATTGCGACGGGCGGTTTGTTATTGCTGTTCATCTGCATACAAAGATTTGTTGTTACATCATCAGCGAGGAAGAAATAAATCATGGCGAAAAAATTAATCATAATCACAGCGTTAATTCTATTATCAGCAGGTTTTGCTTCGTGCGAAACATTACGCGTTATCCCGTATCCAGAAGGAACTGACACAAAAACTGAGGGCGCATCGTCAGCTCCGAAAAACATAAATCACGATTTTTCGATTTACTTTGACACATTGACGGATTACTATGAGCTCAAATCGAACGAGAGACGCGTAATCCTTCCGAATTACCCGACATACCAGCAGACGAAAGAGAACACCTGCGGCCCGGCAGCAGCGTTGACTGTGCTTTATTATTACGGCGAAACAGGCTATACAGAAGAAAGTTTAGGCACTAACCCGAAAGATATGCTTGCGTTCTTTGAGAAATTGGGCTGGACGACTGACAGTAACTTGACACACGCGGGCTTTGACACTTACGACGATTTTCAAGCCTTCGTAGTAGATAATTTGCGTCATGGTATTCCGTTAATGGTTGAGAATGTAGAATGGGGAGGACATTGGCGCGTAATAATCGGTTACGACACAATGGGAACACCTTCAACGCTTGACGATGTGTTGATCATGGTTGACCCTTACGACACTTGCGATCATAAGCAGGACGGTTATGCTGTGAACAACGGTGAAAAGTTTTACTCTATGTGGTTCGATCATTCAATGTTGCCAAAAGAACAGGCTGAACAGCCATTCATAATCGCTTATCCGGCGAAAAAGTAGAGGGGTGCGTCCCCTCATTAAAACCTTCTGTCACGGATCTATTGTAGGGAAAAATTTGAAACATACAACGAGATAACATATAATACATCGAAAAGATTTCATGGAGGTGTTACAAGGAAAATTAAGGTTTTATTTTGGTTAGACGATAAGTAAGTTAGAAGTAGTTAGTAAAAAGTTTTACAAAGTTTCACACACATTAGGAGGAAATATAAATGAAACGCACAAGACGTTCGGGCTTTACCCTTGTCGAATTATTAATCGTTATCGTGGTCATTGGAGTATTAAGCGCAATGATGATGCTTTCCAGTACCGAAGCAGTGAGTTCCGCAAAAGCCAGCAATATCGTAAGCAACTTGAGAAATTTGAAGACAGCAGCGTTAGCTATGTACGTTGATAATTTAGACGCTTTTTCAAACGATGTTGCAATGACGGATTTCAATGGCACCTACAGGACAAAGTTGGTTTCTTATATGAGTTCGTCAAGCGCAGGAGATATCGATGAGCATTATAAACTTGCCCAAGGTAGCGATAAGGCATGGTATGTCGTCTATGATGGTCTTACGGCTAATGACTCGGTTAACAAGAAATTAGAAGGTCGTGCTGGTTCGGTTGGGCTTTGTACAGGAGATGGACTGACCAGTATATCTAAAGCTACTTCTTTTACAGCTGCTAAAACGATTGTTGGAATGTGGGTACGCTAATCAACATTTCGCTCTCCCCCTTTGTTCCGTACGGAGGGGGATTTGTTGTATCTAAGGAGGGATAATATATGCGTAAAGGTTTCACGTTGGTGGAGTTGCTGATCGTTATCGTTGTGATTGGCGTGTTAAGTGCCATGATGATTTTATCGAGCACCGAGGCCGTAAGCACCGCAAAAGCTACAAAGGTCATTAGCGATATGCGTGTCCTTAAGACTGCTACGCTAGCGTGGTACATGGATAACCTTGATAGTATTGAGGATCACGCGGTGGGTGGCGACAAAGGATTTCACATTAAAATCGGTAATACTTGGCAACGAATCCACGAGTACCTCAATAAAAACCCTGACGCATTCACTAAGTATCTTGGTAGTGGCTCACTTGACCTCAATAAAAATATTAGCTGGACGTCAAAAACACAAACATATGCTTCCGAAGGTGGCTATTCTGTCTACATGGGCAACACGAACACGGTTTGTTATGTCGTTTACGGAGTACCTAAAGACACAAAGTTACGCGCAAAGTTAGCTTCAAGGGCTATATCAGCTGGGCTTCTCAACTACGTATATGGCTCCAAGAATCAACCTGGTCAATATGATGGCGGCGATTATTTGTTCATGAAAGTTTTCTCTCTCGCAAATTAATTCGTTCTTCACTTTCCTAACCTTTCATTCTATAAATCATTATCAAGTGCTAAAATTGCTTCACGGGTAGTTCAGACGGTCGCCAGCGCAAAACGTTGGAGGAAAGTCCGGGCTTCATAGGGCAGTATGTCGGATAACGTCCGGCCGGAGCAATCCGAGGGATAGCGCAACAGAAAATATACAGCCAAAATTTTTCGGCAATGGTGAAAAGGTGAGGGTAAGAGCCCACCGGTATTGACGCAAGTCGTACGCATTGCAAGCCCCATACGAAGCAAGATCGAATAGCGAGGTATAAGGTGGCCCGCTGACCTCAGGGTACGATCGCTAAAGTTATTTCGCAAGGAGTAAATTAGATAAATGACCGTCTTACACAGAACCCGGCTTATGAACTGCCCGTTTATAATCATTAATCAGGAGGTCAATGAATCATGGAAGAAAGAGCAACTTTAGAACAAACTTATGTAACACGGAAAGAATTTGAGGCCCAAAATAAGTTAGTTGATGAGAAATTTGCTAATGTAATAACGTTAATTGAGAAGAACCTTGAAATTGTTAGCGAGAAGATTGATCATGCGGTAGATACGTTGACCGTTGCTATAAATGGCACTAACGATCGAGTCGACAGTCTGGACAAACGTATTGACAGTTTGGATAAGCGCATTAGTGATATGCATCAGACAATGTCATTATGGTTCACAGTGCTTGGGTTATTAGCTGTGGCAGTCCCTATAGCTGTTGCAGTTATAGAAACGTTCATGAAGAAATAACACTTAATGAAGGGATAAATTACAGACTTGGAGAAAGCAAAATTTTACGATTGGCAAATCAGAGCATTCAATCACATTAAAGAT
>CAJOGG010000031.1:0-4502 GCA_905234205.1 uncultured Synergistales bacterium
CAACTATAAAAGGGATCACGCATTCCATAACAACTTCAAGCGATACATAAACTGGAGCTTCAAGAGAGGGACGCTTATATTCTCGAACACTTGCTAATAATTTCCTATACAAAGCATTTTCTCCGATTAATATTTAATTATTCAATCAAATTTAGCGTGGTTATTATAAAATATTTCGTTAAAAGGAGATGTTGCGATAATGCGAGTTACGATTTTAACAAACGGCCCTGGAGAGCTATGGGGGTGGGTTCGTCCTGTAGCCTCCGAATTAAGAAAGCGCGGGCATTCTATATCATTATGGCTTTTACCTTGTCAATTCTCGTCCGGTCATGAAAGGGAAGCTGCATCATTGTTGGGAGTTGATAAACTTGAAGGCCCTTCTAGTGCTGCGCGAATATGGCAGGATATAATCCACGAGAAAACAGACAGAGTCATACAGCTTGGCGGCGATATTATGTTCGGTCAAAGAATGGCAAAGGCTGCTAACGCTCCATTAACGATTTACTCATACAGAGCTGCGAAATATATCAAGGGTGCGAAAATTTTGGTGGCTTATCCTTCACAAGCTAATAATATTCCTGACGTTGAGGTCATTGGCGATATAGTGAAAGACGTTATTGACACAGCCTCGACTCCTTCAGCCATAGTTAGGTGGAATTGGCCTGCACTCGAAAATTCTCCGCGTATATTGTTTATGCCCGGGAGTCGTCCTGCTATTCGTAATGCAACGTTTGAATGGCTGTGTGAGGTTCATAAATCCCTGAAGGCTAGAATCCCGAATGTAAGAGTGCGTTCTTTGTTCCCTCAATTTGTGCCCGAGTCAGAGTTTCAGGAGTACGAGAAGGCTGGGTTAGAGCCTGTGAAGTCTGAAGCTGGAATAGCAATGAGGAGCGCGGATTATGCTTTGACTCAACCAGGGACAAATAACTTTGAGCTTATGCACTGCGGATTGCCGGGGCTTGTCGTTGCGCCTGAAAAATTTCTAAAGTTCGTACCTGTATCAGGAGTGCTTGGGATTCTCGCTAATATTCCATTAATCGGCCTGAAACTTCGTAAGATCGGAGCTATGAGGATCATTAAACGCTGGAACGGTTTTATCTCACTACCCAACAGGACGGTGAAGCGAAAAATTTTGAGCGAGTTATACGGCGATGTTACTCCGGAGGACGCAGCAGAGGAAATAGCAGAAGCTTTGAAGAATCCAGAAAGATTGAGAAGGATCAGCGAAGAGTTGCTAGCCTTATCGGGGGAAGCCGGAGCCGCGTCAAGGTTATGCGATATTGCTATTACACACAAGGAGACTTTATAAGCATGAGCCCATTGAAATTTCTTTACTCTTACACGAAAAAGCACCTTGGGAAATTGTTCTTGGCTATATTGTTTATGCTGGCGTCGTCTTTACTGAATGTTATTCCCCCGTATTTGTTTAAAACAGTTGTTGACGACGTGTTGATCTCAAAAAATATATTTATGCTGAATATTATATGCGGCTCTTTAGTCTTGATATTCGGCCTCAAAGCGATCACTACATATTTTCAGCGTTACTTCATGAGTGTAGCCGGCCAATCAGTCGTCATGGATATAAGAATCGATCTATACGACCATATGCAGCGAATGAGCCTCAAGAGGATTTATGCTTCACGTGTTGGGGCATTGATGAGCAGAATAACCAGCGACGCCGCAACTTTACAAAACATAGTTACAAGCACGTTCATAGATTTAATGTTCAATATCGTTACGTTTTTGGGAATGTTTGCCTTTATCCTGTACATAAACTGGCGATTAACATGTTTCATAATTCTAGTGCTACCTTTTGTAGCGTTGTTGCTGTCGTATGCCTCAAAGAAATTGCGCAAGGCTGGTCATAGCGTTCAGGAGCATTTAGCGGACATAACTGCGACCGCACAGGAGGCTTTCTCGGCCATCAGGGTTGTACGAGCATTCGCTACAGAGGACGAAGAGCTTGAGAGATTTACGAAGGCTAGCAAGGAAAATTACGAGGCATTGCTGCATTCTGTTTCTATACAGGGAATCTTGGCCGGAGTGATTGAAGTGTTCTTGATATTCGCGCTGGCTATAGTGTTCTGGTTCGGTGGTCAGAAGGTCATTGACGGGACATTAACGCCTGGCGATCTAGTCTCGTTCATTGGGTATATAGCTTTCATGGTTCAGCCTATTCGCAGCATATTGAATCAGATGAACTCTATGCAAATCGGAATGGCTTCAGCTGAAAGAGTTTCCGAAATGTTACAGTCTCACATTGAGGACTCCGCGACGAACAGCGGCAATATCACTGAAAGAATCTCTGGCAACGTAAAATTTGAGAACGTATGCTTTCATTATGAAGAGGGCCAAGAAGTTTTGCGCGATATAAATCTTGAGATAAAGGCCGGACAAAAAATTGCTGTGGTTGGGCCTACAGGTTCAGGAAAATCTACGCTGGCTGATTTACTCCCGCGCTTCTATAAGCCAACTTCAGGAAAAATATTAATTGACGATCACGACATCAGAGAATACAACTTGAAGGATTTACGCCGACAAATAGGCATAGTCCCGCAAGAATGTATCCTGATGAAAGGCTCAATGGCTTTTAATATCGCTTATGGCATAAAGAATCCCGACATGAATAAAATAATCGAGGCCGCAGAAATTGCTGACATACGAGAATTTATAGAGACTTTGCCCAAAAAGTACGAAACTGAAATCGGAGAACGTGGCGTAACTATTTCAGGCGGTCAACGTCAGAGAATCGCTATAGCCCGGGCAGTCATACGAGATCCGCGAATTTTAATTCTTGATGAAGCTACTAGTTCGCTTGATATTGCCGTAGAACGTCAGGTGCAAAAAGCTATGGACAAGGCCATGAAGGGCAGAACGTCGTTAATAATCGCGCATAGGCTTTCAACTGTGAGGGAGGCCGATAAAATTTTGGTGTTGAAGGACGGAGAATTTATCGAGGCAGGAACTCATGACGAGCTACTGAAACTTGGTGGACTTTACGCTAACTTGTGGAGATTGCAATATGGAGACAATGCTTAAACGCTACATGAATTACGTTAAGGGAAATGAATCTAGCTTCTTGTTTGACGTTATATTTATCCCTCTTGCATACTTGATGAGCGCGACTATTTCTATCATGGATTTCTTGAGAGCTCATGGCCTCTTGAAGACTGAAGAACCACCATTGCCGTTGATAAGCGTCGGAAATATAACATATGGAGGAACGAATAAGACGCCTTTCGTGAAAATGTTGGCGGAGTTTGCTTTATCACGAGGCATTAAAGCAGGTATAGTTACACGCGGTTATTCAGGCAAAAGCGACGACGTAATCATAATCAAGAATGGCCAAGGTGAACGAGCTTTGACTGGCGACGAACCGTTATTATTATCGCGAGACCTTCCAGAAATCCCCATAGCAATAGCCAAGCACAGAATCGAAGGCGTAAAGGCTCTCAAAAATTTGGGCGTTGAGCTTGTGATCGCTGATGACGCTTTCCAGCATAGGAGCATGAGGCGCGACTCTGATATAGTGCTGATAGATTGTTTGTGCCCGTTTGGTTCAGAAAAGTTAATCCCGGCTGGAATGATGAGAGAGAGTCTCAAGGCTTTATCTCGTGCTGATATAGTCGTGTTGACGAAATCGGAGCAAATTTCCACGGCTGAACTTGAAAATTTACGCGCTAGGATAAGTGAATACATTTCCCCTGATCAAATTTTCACATCTACAATGGATCATGACGAATGGATTTTACTTAACACTACGAATAAACCCGAAATTGGCGACAAAGTTTTTGCGTTTTCAGCGATAGGTAGCCCGGAGAGTTTCATTAGCAAACTTAACGAGTTAGGATTGAATGTCATTGGCTCAAAGAATTTCAGAGATCATCACACATATTCAAACAAGGATCTAGCAAAGTTAAACGAGATCGCAAAATCCAACCAAGCAGATTTCATGACATGCACAGAGAAGGACTTGTACAACTTTCCCGAAATAGCACAATGGAAACTTGATATGCCCTTAGCAGTTCCGCGAGTCAAAGCTGTGATTAACGAGAGCGAAAAATTTTTCACGAGCCTGATAGATTCTTTGCAGCCTCAAATTGTTGTAGCCTCAAACGGTTTTGGTGAGGACGCTATAGGAGTTATCTTGGCCAAGAAGTTGCGCGCTAAATTGACTCACTCAAAAGTTTATGCGTTCCCGTTAGTCGGCAGGGGCGATGCTTACATCAAAGAGGGCTTTATCGTGAAATCAGCTCCTTCAGTAACACCTTCAGGGGGCGTCTTGAAATACAGCGTGAAAGATTTGTGGGGCGATATGCGAGCAGGATTGTTAAAACATGTTCGAGCACAGCTTGAGGATTGGCGAAAGATAGCTATAAAAATGAAGACTCCTGTATGTATTGGGGACGTGTATTTGTTGCTTCATACGTTGTTTGGTTCAGGCGCTAGACCGTTATTCGCGGCGACTGCTAAGACTGTATATTTAAGCGGCCATTGGAAAC
>CAJOGG010000031.1:4615-14607 GCA_905234205.1 uncultured Synergistales bacterium
GACGAAAATTTTCATTATGAACGCGGCGACGTGATTTTGTTGTTACCTGGGAGTCGTGAACGAGCATTCAGGGACGTGAAATTGTTGCTTGACGCTGCAGAAATTTTGGGTGGACGAGAAATTTATCGAATGATTTTGGCTCCGACGTTGGATTACGAAAAATTTTTTGCGGCCTGCGAGTCTTACGGTTGGGATAAAGTTAATGACACTCTCACGAAAAATCAAATCACCATTTCCATAAGCTATGAGAGTATCGCAAAATCGGTTGACGGCGTGAAAATTCTGCTTGGCCTTGGAGGAACGGCTAATCAAGTTTGCGCGGGCTTGGGTATTCCTGTAATCTCAATTGATGAAAAAGGTAAACGAGTCCAGAAAAAATTGCTGGGGGACGCTGAAATTCTTGTGCCTGAGGCTACACCTGAAAGGCTTGCTGAAACAGTAAAACGAGTCCTGAACGATAAAACGCTTTATGACTTCATGAGCAAAGCTGGCCGTGAACGAATGGGAAATCCAGGAGCTGTTGATGATATTATGAATTATGCGCGCGAAAATTTTGGTTGGGACGTGAAAGACAACGTGTACGCGAAATTGCGAGAGAAACAAAATCCCCCGTCCTCGTAACAAGAACAGGGGAGTATATTATGCAAACTTTCTGCGCTCTTTGATCCTTGCTGCTTTACCGCTTAACTTACGTAAATAATAAAGCTTTGCTCTTCGGACCTTACCTTGACGAGTTACTTCTACTTTCTCAATTGACGGGCAATTTACCGGGAAAATTCTTTCAACGCCAACGCCATTGGAAATCTTTCTAACTGTAAAAGTTTCATCAAGTCCGCCATGCTGTTTAGCGATTACTATTCCTTCAAAGACCTGAATACGTTCACGAGTTCCTTCTTTAATTTTTACATGTACCTTAAGAGTGTCGCCCGGCCTGAAATCCGGTAAAGCTGTTGCTCTCAAATATTTTTTCTGTACTAAGTCTACTGCGTTCAACTTTATAACGCCTCCTTCATTCTTAACGTTTGCCTAATAACCTGTCTAACGCTATCCCCACTTGTATATTCAACGGGACATTTATATCTCGCTCGTAAAGATAACCTGAAACTCCGTCTAGTCTCTCTAGTGCTCTCTCGTCCTGAGCTAACACCAGCAAGATTTTGCCTTCATGTTCAAGACATTTGCGTTTAATCTCAAGGCTATGCAACGAATTTTCACGAGCTTCAGCGAATAACTTCACGACCAGGGCACTATCTGATTCAACTCGGGCCAAAATTTTCGCTTCTGGATATTTTTTCTTCATAGCTTCCCTAAGTTCACGGGTCCTAGCCACGATAAACAGCCGCCCCAAATCGTAAGCCCTGCATAAATCGCTGACTCCCGACAAATTTGCTTCTTCGTCATCAACTATTACGGCCAAGCTAATTCCCTCGGAAATATAATCACGAACCGACGCTCTGGAGATTAAATCGGGTCTGCGTGTCAAAGTTCGTGTTACGGCTTCTCTTCTCCGCCACCGTGAAATTTCTCGTTCATTGCCACTTAGCAAAACTTCCGGGACTTCAAGACCTTCCCATGAAGCTGGCCTTGTGTAATTCGGATTGTCAAGCATTCCCCGGTAAAATGAGTCTTCAACAACGGCTTTGCTCTTGCCTACGACACCCGGAACAAGTCTGGACATTGAGTCAATCATGAGCATCGCAGGAATTTCCCCGCCGGTTAATACACAGTCCCCTATAGAAATTTCAAGGTCAACATATTTCTCGATAAATCGCTCGTCAATGCCTTCATAGTGTCCGCAGAATATTATCACGTGTTCTTGATGAGCAAGGCTCTCGATAATTTCCTGACTGATTAATACTCCTTGAGGAGACGGAAATACGACAAAGCCAGGCTTCATTGAGTCCAACGCGTCCTTCAGTTGCGGAGCTGCAAATAACATTCCCCCCGAACCAAAAGCGTAATCATCAAGTTGCTTGTAATTACCTCTGCCGAAATCACGAAGATTTACGAGTTCTACGCCGACAAGTTTATTTGTTATAGCACGCCCCGGAATACTAGTGGTAAGAAAATCGGCGAATAATTCCGGGAATGCCGTTACTACGCTAATGTTAATCTTTCTTAGTCCTCAACGATGTCAACATCAACCCTCTCCCCGGCCTTCACTGCTGCCGCTTTGGCCAACAGCCGAATAGCGTTGATCGTTGCACCTCTTTTCCCGATTACTCTCCCCACGTCCTCATGGGCAACCCGAATCAGGATTTTATTTCCGCCATCGCCTTCCTTGCCCTCTACGCCGACTGCATCAGGCTGCGTAACAAGATGTTTGACGATAAACTCTACAAGCTCTTTGTAATTGACCATTAAAGTGGCACCTCCTGTTTTATTCGCGGTCTACGATGAAATATTTTTATTAATGTTGATGATTATCTATGGGGATTATATTATTTGTCCCCGCCCTTAAACTTGTCCCAAATTCCCTGCTTCTTCAAAAGTCCACGTGCCGTGTCCGAAGGTAAAGCTCCCTCCTTCAGCCAATGTAAAGCACGTTCCTCATCAATCGTTACAGCCGCCGGGTCAGTCATTGGATTATACGTACCTATAAGCTCTATAAATTTTCCGTCTCTTGGTGAACGTTCATCTGCTACTACTAACCTGTAAAAAGGAGCCTTCTTCCTGCCCTGACGCGACAAACGAATTTTTACCGCCATTCTTGACTCTACACCTCCTGTTAAAATCGCTGCTAATTATTTGAAGCCAAATAATGACCTTAACTTCCTGCCTCCTCCTGAATTTGATGAAAACGTTTTGAATAATTTCTTCATCTGTTCGTATTGAGCAAGCAGTTGATTTACCGCCTGGACTGTCGTACCTGAACCCTCTGCAATTCTCCTACGTCTTGAGCCTTTTATTATTCGTGGGTTGCGTCTCTCTTCAGGAGTCATTGATTGGATTATGGCCTTTTGTCTAGTCAACGCCTTTGCGTCAACGTCTTCAGCCCTGAAATTTTTTATCTTATCCATGCCGGGCAACATTCCCGCAATTTTCTCAATTGGTCCAAGCTTTTCTATTTGCTCAAACTGTTTCATGAGCGTTTCAAGGTTAAATTGCTTTCCTGTTAATTCGGCTGGTTTGATTGCGTCTTGTTCACTTATTCCGGCTGCCTTGACCTTCTCAACAAGTCCCTGTATATCGCCCATTCCCATAATGCGTCCGGCCATACGTTCGGGGCTAAAAGGTTCTAAAGCGTCGGTGTTCTCTCCTACTCCGGCAAACTTAACTGGCACACCTGTTACTGCTCTGATTGCTAATGCGCTTCCGCCTCGTGCGTCTCCGTCAAGTTTCGTGAGTATTAATCCGGTAAGTGATAGTAATTCGTTGAAAGCCTTTGCAGAATTGACAGCTTCTTGGCCGATCATTGAGTCAACGACCAAAATTTTCTCGTGAGGTGGCAAAACTTCAGCTATGTTCTTCAGCTCTGACATTAATTCTTCATCAATGTGAAGTCTTCCTGCTGTATCAAGAATAATAACGTCGTTCATATGAGCTTGGGCAAAATCTTTGGCGCCCTTAACAACTTTCAATACGTCAGGGTTATTATCAACAGGACCATAAAACGCGATCTTGGCATCGTCAGCTAAGACTCGTAATTGTTCAACAGCCGCCGGGCGTCGTAAATCGCAAGCTACCACTAACGGATTATGTGAGCCTTTGAGATAACGTGCTAGCTTTACCGTTGTTGTTGTCTTTCCTGAACCTTGCAAGCCGGCCATTAATATAACAGTGGGAGGTTTTGGCGAGATTATCAAGTTTTCTGCTTTACCCATGAGGGCTATCAACTCTTCGTAAACTATCGCGGAAATTCTCTCGTGTGCAGTGATCGATGACAGGACTTCCAGACTCGTTGCGCGTTCTCTCATCTTTGCTATTAAGTCCTTGGCAACCCTGAAATCTACGTCGGCTTCCAACAAAGATCGCCTAACTTCACGTAAAGCGTTATCGACGTCGGCCTCTGACAATTTACCCTTGCTGCTCAACTTTGAAAATACTGACGATAATTTCTCCCGCAGCGTGTCAAACATGATCACTAGCCCTCCTTCTCTGCTAATTTCTGACGTAATGAGAAATTTTCTTGCTCTAAATCTGCGATACGTGCCTCAAGTTTATGATTAGTTGCCACAAAATGTAACTTTGCCTCAAATTGCTCAAGCTTACTCATAACGCGATTAGCCACATCGTGAACAGCCTGTCTACTCATTCCCAAAATTTTTCCCGCTTCAGTTGGAGTCAGATCCGAAAAACATAACGTCTCATAAATTTTTCGTTGGTTCTCGGTCAACAGCGGCGAGTAGAAATCGTACAACGAATCAAAATACATGCGGCGTGTAAAAATTTTACTGTCCCTAAATTCCTCATTGCAAACGCTGTCATTCATGGATTGAATTATAAAGGGGGCTTATGTGCTTGTCAAGTAATCTTGATTTACGGGATTATGCACTCAAAATATTATGATTACTCATGATTTTGCCCTCTGCGATAATTCGTGTACCCCCCCCCGAACGAAAAATGCTATGCCCAATATTATCCAGATAAACAGCATAATATAGGACTCATTGCTCAATGAAACATTAAGCCCTGGAAGCGGGACCATTAAGAATAACCCCATCATAAGCGATAAAATCGACCCCAACGCCCCGAATATAACAATGTCAGTACGTTTTTCAGTGAAGGCGTATTTGCAGGCAGCTAATGAAGTGTACGCAAAACCTATTGACGCTCCTATCGAGGCCATATCGAACACCCAGCCCATTACAGCGCGTCCAAACAAGCACAAAATCCCGGCAACAACTGTGCAGAATAATCCAGCATGCGTTGGGACACCGTTAGGATTGAGATAGCTGAACCATGAAGGGATCATTCCGTCGCGCGACATTGAGTACAACAAACGGCTTGTAGCTGTGTAGAAGCCAACAATTCCCGTGAGCATAGCCGCAACTACTGAACAAGTTATTACCGTCAAGCCAGTTTTTCCCATTAACATAAACGCAGCGTTTAACGTCGGTATACCTTGAATGCCACTTAGGTTTGAGATCGCGTCAATATATTCCGGCCAAGTTGCGTAAGCCGCAGGAAAGATCGAACATGCTAGCATGGCCAAGGCTATGTAAACAAAACCTCCGCAAACTATGCTTGTATCCATTACGAGTTTGACTTTATCGGACGAGAAGTCTGACTCCTCCATCAATTGAGGAACTGTATCAAAGCCCACGAATGATTGAGGCCCTGTGACGAAAACTGCGAGAATTTGAGCAAAGAGTCCTTTCGTGAAAGTTTCTGTTTGAGGGTGAAAGATTGGTTGCAGATTCGAAACGTTGACTTGAGGACTAAACATTGCGGCCCCTATTATTACTAAGATACCTCCTAGCAGAATCATAACCATGAAAGTTTGAAGACTGCCCGTAGTTTTCACGCCCAACGAGTTTATGAACATGAACACTAAAAGCATACCTATAGCCAACAGCATTTCCCCGAAGTAAACGTGATAGCCAGCTACAGTGTAATGAAATCCGAACTGAAACGCATCTGCAAAGACTGCTCGCATAATTAAATTTAAGGCTGTAGCATTTAATGGTATGACGGATAAATACGAGAGACTCAAGAACCAAGCACACAAGAATCCATGATGAGTACCGAAGGTCATTTTTGCATAGATAAATTCTCCGCCGGTCATAGGGAATTTGTTGATCATATAGCTATAGTTGTACGAGATTATGAGCATGACAAACGTGGCAATCTCCATTGCTATGAGAGTTCCAAGCGGTCCAGCGTTCTTTAAGAATACCCCTCCAGGCATCACGAAAGCGCTCCAGCCTATTACACAGCCAAAAGCTAATGACCAAACGTTTAGTGGAGTAAGTTTTCTGTTGAGGTGCCTTTCATTGTCGAAAGTGAAACACAGCATTTCATCGAGCCTTCTTTGTTCTGGAATATGTTGCCGAAATTATAGCATGCAGTGCTATACTAGCCTCAATCATTTACGATAAAGGGGCTTTGTTCGTAACATTATGTTTGCATTCAATCACGTAATTGACTCTACTTTCTTAGAGATAGCTATGCTTCCATTTTTGCTTGTTTTCTCGGTATTCCTTGCTGGGAGAATGGCTACGAGTCTTGAGATCAATAAGCGCTTTTTGCTGTTGGTAATATCGACATTTATAGCGGCTTCTTGTGAGACGATCATCGAGTTATTCACGGACATGCAAGTTGTAACGACGTACATGAAAGTATTTTACGTCACTATGAATATCAATGCTTATTGCCTTATGGCTTACGTAGCTGCGTACACCGGGAGCAACTCTAAAACTTTTATCAATGTGAATTTCTTCCTGCTATGTGTGAGCATAGTTATGTTGTTCATGTTCAAGTCGAATGAAAGCTTATACAAGTTATTCTCGCCGGGCTTTGCTGTTATATTCATAATCGAGGGGTTCGTTCTGCAATTAATTTATCAACATTATTATGGCAATGGTCAATTTCTCGTGATGAATCTCTTGTTCATTTTGCTTATAGACTCGTTTGTCGTTCAGTATATGTTCTCTCAAAACGTGCCATTGTTATATACGGTTGCTACTATGATGTTAGTGTTCACGTTCTTCTACATGGAGGCACCATCTTATAGGCGATTGATAACAGCGCACAAGGAAGTTGACGCAGCACGAATTCAGACTGAAGCATCAATCAAGAAAGCCGAGGCCGCGAATAGAGCTAAGAGTAATTTTCTTGCCAGCACGTCTCACGAAATCCGTACACCTATGAACGCAATACTAGGCATTAACGATATGATAATCAACGAGCTTGGGGAAAAATCGGACTTGGAAGCCAGAAACGCCGCTCAAAGCATACGAAGGGCTGGAAATTATTTGCTTACACTCGTGAACAACATACTCGATATTTCCAAGATTGAGGCCGGAAAAATGGAGCTTTATGAGAGCGATTATCACCTCTGGGAACTTCTGAAAGAATGCGAAGGCTACGTGATACACAAGATAAATGCTAACCCTAATATAAGATTCGTGCTTGATGCTGATCCAAACATGCCGGAACATTTACACGGAGACGTATTGAGGCTGAAACAGGCACTGATAAATTTGCTGGATAACGCTGTGAAATATACTGAACGCGGGAAGATCTCATTGACTGTTGGGGGCAGAGCTCTTGAGCGCGCAATAATAGTTTCGTTTGCTATCGAGGATACTGGCCTTGGAATGAAGGAAGAGGACATCAAAAAAATCTTTGAGCCATTTGAACGCGCAAATATAATTGAGACTAGAAATATTTTGGGGGCTGGCCTTGGCCTAACGCTTGTTAGAAATATTCTTGACATCATGAGCGGCACTATAGACATCAAGAGCACGTATAAAGAAGGCACGAGATTCACAGTAGAATTTCCGCAACACATAGCCTCTGGAGAGAAGTTCACGATAAAAGAGTACGAGGAATTTGTAACCATGAGCGAGACGGCAAAAGCTTTGGAGGCGGAGAAAGACGCAGGACCTTCAGTATGGCCGGACGCAAAAATCTTGGTTGTTGATGATACACCGGTTAATCTCGTTGTAGCTAAGGGAATGCTGAAAGACTCTCAAGCGCAAATTGACACGGCTGAATCTGGTGAAGACGCGTTGGACAAAATCAAAGCCGAACATTTTGACATAGTGTTTCTGGATCATAAGATGCCCGGTATGGACGGAATAGAGACGCTAAATCACGCAAAGAAATACGCACAAGATACGACATTTATAGCACTGACTGCGAACGCTGGAGCAAATGCCCGAAATGAATACATAGCTAACGGATTTGATGACTACCTGCCAAAACCTTTCAAGAGCTTGGAAATGATGAGAATACTGAAAACTTTCCTGAATAAGAAGAAATAAGATATAGGCCCCTCGCGTGAGGGGTTTTTTGTTGGTTATTTATAGGCTGCCTTCATTCGCTCTAAGGCGTCTATTATATATCTCGTAGGGCACGCAATATTCCAACGTTCAAAGCCTTCTCCACGTTTGCCGAACACGTAGCCTTCATCGAAGAATAATTTTGCCTCGTTGTGATTGATACGTTCGAGTTCTTTGTAGTCAAGGCCAAGTCCGTTGAAGTCAAGCCACATTAAGTAAGTCCCTTCAAGGTCATAAACTTTTATAGCTGGAAGTTCTCTGTTAATGAAGTCCGTGATTAATTTCCTGTTCGTGTCTATAACATTCAGAGCCTCATCAAGCCACTTAGCACAATTCCTGTAAGCAGCTTCACACGCACGATAGCCAAGTATGTTGCATTTCGGATTAGGCTGACAAAGTTTGAGGGTGTTCAGGAATTTTTCACGCAGTTCTGGATTCGGGATAAGAATACTTGAAGTCTGAAGGCCAGCTATGTTGAAAGTCTTGCTAGGAGCTGTGCAGATCACGGAATTATTCGCGAACTCTTCACTGATCGAGGCAAATACAGTGTGCTTATGACCGGGCATTACAAGATCAAAATGAATCTCGTCCGACAAAACAAGCACGTGATTTTTCAAGCATATTTCGCCGATTCTCGTAAGCTCTTCACGAGTAAAGACTCTCCCGCAAGGATTATGAGGACTGCAAAGAATCAACATTGTAGTATTAGGGTCAGCGGCTTTCCTCTCTAAATCGTCAAAATCAATCTCGTAGCGTGTACCGGTATTTATTAACGGGTTATCAACTAAAACGCGCTTGTTCATGGTTATGGCCTCATACATTGGATAATAAACAGGAGTGTTCAGTATGATTCCGTCGCCCTCGTTCGTGTAAGTTCTCACAGCCTGGAAAAATGCGTCAACGATTCCATGCGAAGGCAAAATCCATTCCGGTTTAGCGTCCCAATTATGGCGAGTCTTCAGCCAAGTGCAAACGCTCTCTAAATAACTGCTCGTAGGATTAGCGTAACCCATTATTGAAGTATCAAGCTCACGTTTAAGCGCGTCAATTATCTCAGGTGCCGTAACAAATTCCATGTCAGCGACAGAAAACGGGATTATATCATCAGCTTCAGTTATGCCGAATTGTGCAAGCTCATTCCATTTGAATGAACCAGTGTGAAATCGTTTATGTACAGTTTCAAAATCGTACGTCATGAAAAATTCTCCCCTCCTAAATCTAAAACAATGCTCGAATAGCATTCAGGACGGCTATAATCATAACACCAACATCAGCGAAAACTGCTAGCCACATGTTAGCGAATCCCAACGCTCCCAAAATCAGGCACAGGACTTTCACGCCCACGGAGAAGTAAATATTTTGCTTAACGATTTTGAGAGTCTTGCGAGAAATTTTTATTGCACGAGAAATTTTCAGCGGGTCATCGTCCATCAATACAACGTCAGCGGCTTCAATAGCAGCATCAGAACCAAGAGCCCCCATAGCTATTCCGACATCAGCACGTGATAAAACTGGCGCGTCATTGATTCCGTCCCCAACGAATGCGAACGCCTGATTCAATTCCTCAACCTTGGAAACTTTTTGGCCCGGCAATAATTCGCTGTAACATTCTTCAATCTCAAGGGCTTTGCTTACGTCGTTGGCTATAGCTTGCGAGTCTCCCGTCAACATTACAAGGCGTTTTACTCCTAAGTCTTTAATGGCCCTGATAGCTTCATGAGAGTTTTGCTTGATAACGTCAGAGATGATTATATGGCCGGCGTATTCCCCATTGATAGCAATATGTATCACGCTGCCTGAATCTTTGTCGCAAGGGTGCCACTTAGCGTTAATCTTGTCCATGAATTTTGAGCTGCCCACGCAAATTTCCTTACCATTGACCTTTGCTCGGACTCCATAGCCTGCAATTTCTTCAACGTCATCAACTTTGCAATCGTCGCTTTCATTCGGGTAAGCTGCTCTCAAAGCGTCGGCTATAGGGTGGCTGGAAAATCTTTCAACATGTGCGGCCAAGTGTAATAACTCGTTCTCGTTCAGTAAGTC
>CAJOGG010000032.1 GCA_905234205.1 uncultured Synergistales bacterium
TTTCCTCCTGGGAAAGAGCAAAGTCCGTGACCATTTCAAATTCGTTTTCCCTTAGCTCCTCCAGCCAACAAAATAGCTCCCATACTCGCAGCCAACCCAACGCATATTGTAGACACTTGAGGCTTGATGTATTGCATGGTGTCATAAATCGCAAGCCCGGCAGTAACGCTACCGCCAGGACTATTAATGTAGAGATTTATATCTTTGTCGGGGTCTTCACTCTCAAGGAACAGCATTTGAGCCACGATTGAGTTCGCTACATCGTCAACAACTTCAGAGCCTAGAAATATTATTCTGTCCTTCAAAAGTCTACTGTAAATGTCGTAGCTTCGTTCACCGCGGCCAGTCTGTTCGATTACGTAAGGAATGTAATACGCCATTGTGTAATTTATTCTCCCTGTTTTTCTTCCGGTTTAGATAATTCCTTGACTTCTTTGACGTTCATGTGTGAGATAATCGTATCGGCTATCTTGTCCCAACGTAATTGATCTGTTAGGCGGTCAAGTTGCTGCTGATTCTCGTAGAAATATTTCGCTATGAATCCCTTGCTTACATTGAGGCTCTTTGCTCTGCGTTCAAACTCGTCTTCCAAGTCCTTTTGCTCAAGGTGAATGTCAAACTTTTTGGCCACAGCGTCCATTACGAGAACGTTTTTAACGGAATTTTCTGCGCGAGTCTTCAACAAATTCTCATAGCCTTTTCTGCCTTCTTCAGTGTCAAGTGCGTAAGCGTCGTTTAACGTGATATTGTTATCTTGTGCCCAGTGTTCATCTTCGTGACGTATGGAATGGGCCTGACGCGCAATTAAGTTTTCCGGCACTTCAACTTTAGCTTGACTAATAACCATATCAGCGGCTCTGCTTCTGATGTCATTTAGCGTCTCTTCTGCAACTTGAGCTTCAAGGTCCTTGCGCAGTCTTGCTCTGAATGCTTCCTCGTCTTTAATATCCGTGTTAGGGCCAAAAACGTCTTTGTAGAAATCTTCATTGAGTTCGGGCAAAACGTACTCTGCAATGTCCTCAATTTTCATCATGTACTTGACGCGTTTACCGGCCAAGGCTTTATCGGAATGATTCTCTTCAACGTCAAAAACTGCTTCAGCTTCATCACCTTTTGACTTACCTATTAAGGCTTCACGAACTGCTTGACGTATTGTTGTGTCGGTGAGGTCTATTCTTTCCTCTGAAGGATTTGGTTTTGGCTGCTCTTCAGTTTCTGTTCCGTCTTGGTTAATCGTTCTGATTGTGAGGTTGAGTTTGATTACGTCCTCGTCTTTTATTGGGCGATCGGCTGGCTGAACTTTTGCAAGCTGGACTCTGACTCTCTTAGCGAACTTGTCAACGGCCTCATCATCAACATCACTGATTACTTTTTCGATCTCCATTCCGTCAATTTCCGGCAATTCAACTTCGGGGCGAACTTCAAACGTTAATTCACACACAACCGGCTGACCCTCAACTATCCTATCTTTAACTTCAAGCGTAGGGCTGTCGAGTGGTTCAAGGTCGTAATCGTCAACCATTTGCTTAATCTGGTCGGGCATTAACTTTTCGAGAGCCTCATTATAAATAGCCTCTTTGCCAAAACGCATCTCAAGAATTTTGCGGGGAGTTTTACCTTTGCGGAAGCCTGGTATATTTACCTGCTGAGACAAGTCATTTAGTGCTTTGTTTAGTGCTTTCGTGAACTCGCTGGCTTCGATGTCGAGTTTTATTTTTACGATGTTTTTTTCCTGTCCCAGCAACTCTGTCTTCATTATTAATCAAAAGCTCCTTCATGATCATGAAATTCTGTCCTGCTAAAGCAATAACAGGGCATAAGTAAAACAGGATTTTATCACGAATTATACTTTCAGGCTATAATTAGCAAAATTCATCAAGGGGGTAATCAATCATGATACGCAAAGTTGAAGCGGTTGAAGTTGAAGGCGGGTTCCCGGAAAGCAAAGGCAAACGCTATATGTATCACATTGTCTCAAGGGAAGAACTTAACGGCCACGGAAGACTCTACGCACGTGTAGTCATGCCTGCGGGATCAAGCGTCGGTTGGCACAAACATGAACACGATACGGAGCCTTATTACATTCTTAAGGGTGAGGCAGATTTTTACGAGGGCGATTCAGAAAACGGCGAGCGAATCAAAACTCACGTAACGGCTGGGGACGTTTGCTTGATAAATGTGGGACAATGGCATGCTATCGAAAACAATTCCGGCGAGGAAATGGAATACATGGCCTTAATTTACAACGAACCTGGGTATCTGAATTAACGTATGCTACAATGCGTCTAGCAGTCTTTGGAAAAAATATTTTTTCGGGGCTGCTATTTTTTCAACTACATTTTCAACTACAAAAACTCGCAAATTTTTCACTCGTCACAGGACTTTACAAACAATTTTTTGAAATTAAGAATCGAAATACGCTATAATGACTTCGCTTCAAAATTTTCCATAATGGGGTGAGGTTTTATGTTCTGTATGCAGTGCGGCTTCAAGCTGCCAGATAACGCTAAGTTCTGTATGAATTGCGGCGCACAAGTACAAGTAACAAATCAAGAGCAAAATATTTCGGGGGGGGCAGTTTCTGTTGAGCCTCAAAAATCTGAAATAACCGACGTTAAGAGCGAATCAACTCCGAAAACTTTCAAGCCTTTCTTTATTCCCAACGCTTCAAACTTACCAGTCAAGCTTCACACACAGCAAAGTCTTCAAGTCTTCAGCAAGTATCTCGATAACGACACGTACAAATTCCCGTTAGGTGGTTACGAAGTCAGTATCCCTGAATACATGATAACGGCTATTAACACGGGAAAATATTTAGGTAGTTACATTATTGATTCAGTCCTCCAGAAATTCGTCGATGATTATAAAGCAAAAGTTCATGACGCAAACACGTTCTTCAAATATGGATTGCAATTAATGCCGGATGCTATAGATAGAATCGCGGATGAGACTCAAAAATTTTTAATAGCATCAGGGATTTTCACCGTGTCGGAAAATACTGTGAAGGAACTTGTTAAGCGTGACTATGAGAATTGCCAGACTATCAAAGCTATACGCGATTTTATGGCCTTGTCCCAAAATATTGACGGTAATACAAAACAGGGACAACAGCGTTTGAATGTTGCGTTAGAAGAAGCAAACATCGTGGGAGCTATGACGTATGACCTCGCAGCAATGGCAATTGACTGCATGAAATTTTATCAGGATACACTCATGCAAGAGAATAAGAACGTATCATTTACTCTTCCATACGCTGAAGAAGAAATAAAACGAGCTCACACTATTCGTGATAATACCATCAAGCACACCTCTGACAAGGAGCAAGTACTCGCGAATTTAAGCAAGTCTCTAACGTATATCATACCTGACGCAGAAACATTAGCATTTCTGACGAAATATTTTGCACGCGCTAAAGACGATGAGATACTTGCACAGGTAAAAACTATCGCGGAATTTTCACTGCAGGACAACGTATATGATAAATCTATTGCCGAGGTAGAGAAGGAAGAGCAGGAACGCAAGCAGCAGGAACTGAATATAAAACGGGAAGCTCTTGAACCATTTTTCTCACTGCCTGAAGAAACTTCCGAAAACGTAAGGCAGAAAATTGAAGTTCTAACACGAGAGAGTGCAAAAATTGGCTATGATGTCCAAGATAAGATTAATGAATTGAACGCACTGCTAAGAGAACGTGAAGCTCATGAGGAAGAACTGAAGCGTGAACAGGAGAAGCAACAACGTGAAGCAAAACTTAACGCAGCTATGGCCATGCCTGAAGATGACGTGCAGCAAATAAAACTCAAGATTGACACCGTCAAACGTGAAGCAGAAAAAATCAATTATGACTGTACGGACTACGTTGTGGAGATTAACTTGCGTCTCAAAGAAGCAGAGGAAGCTGAAGAAAGTGAGCGATTGGGCAGTATAGCTTCTGAAGTTATGTATGAGGCTGCTTATTTGCTGGGAGCGTTTGCAATAAGGAAGGGAGTAATAAAATATTTTCATGGCCTTGTCTACGGTTCGGAAAAAGATTCTGATTTCATGGACAAAAATTTGAGTAAAATATATCATACTTATTCTCAAGTTATGGATTACCCATTCAAAGAGCTTCCCATTTTATATTACGATGACAGATACGCCAATGACGGCAAAGTAACTACACTCATAACTCCGTTCAATTTCTATACATCAGAATATGATAAAGCACGTTTAACTCCTCTCGAAGATGTTGATAATTTCACAGTCGTTGAAAAATTTTTAAGCCGCACTATAAAAGTTGATAACGATCTCGAAATTTCCGCTTTGAAGCTTGATAAAAAAGACGTGCAGGGATTTATCGATTGTTTGAAATACGCTGTGAGGATCGCCAAAATTATGCGGGGAATGTTTGTAGAGGACAGCAACGGAGAATTAACTTCAGCCAGTGAGGAAAAGTTAAGAGCTGTACTTGATGTTCTTCGTAATGAACAAGTTGACAAGGACGGCCTGCAGATGTTCATCAGTCACCTTTACGCTGTAAACGGCAAAGACCTTCTCGACCATGCCCCGGCACGATTCAAAGAGGTAATTGACTCCGACAAAGATTCTGTCAAGCAATTTGGTACTGACGAAATAATCAAAGCTGCTCATAGTGTCGAAATCGAAAGTCCGTATTTTGAAGTCGGCAATCCCACGATCGAGTCTTCCTCACGAAAGTATTTCAACGCTAAACGCAATCTCCGTATTCCTGACAATGAAGAGATATTTTTGATTTTCGATGCAACAATCTTGGGAGGCGTTCGTAAGGGGTTCGCATTCTGCACGACAGGACTCTATTATTGCACGAGTAAACCTGGCTATATGGACTGGAATAAATTCAGCAAAGTCCCTGTCATTGAGTCAACCAGCGGAGTCAAAATAGGCAGTGAAGATTTTTTGTGCAGCGACGAGAAAGAGATGCTCAAAATTTTAACTAATCTTCAGGAACGCATTAAGGAAAAATCTTGACATAAAAGCCCGTGATTTGCTAAGATTACCGCGCTGTTTACCACAGTAATTTTCATGTGAAGGGAGGAAGTGCAGGAACTTTAAGTTTTTGCATATCAAGTGCCAACAATTAATCAGCTTGTCCGCTTAGGGCGAGAAGAGAAGAAGAGTAAGAGCAATTCTCCGGCATTACAGGGGAACCCGGCGCGTCGTGGAGTATGTACGCGTGTTTACACGATCACTCCTAAGAAGCCGAACTCAGCTTTAAGAAAAGTCGCGCGTGTAAGATTAACCAACGGCATCGAAGTTACGTCATACATTCCAGGAATCGGACATAACTTACAGGAACACTCTGTAGTGCTTGTTCGTGGAGGACGTGTAAAGGACTTGCCCGGTGTTCGTTACCATATTATAAGAGGAACTCTTGACTGCGGTGGAGTCGAAAACCGTAAAAGGAGCCGTTCTAAATATGGTGCACGTAGACCGAAAGCTTAATCAAAGGAGAATTACTAGCTATGCCGAGAAAAGGTCATATTAAGAAACGTCCGCCCATTCCGGATATTAGATTCAGCAATCCTGCCGCATCAAGATTCATCAGTGCGTTAATGCAGGGTGGAAAACGCAGTTTAGCCGAGAAAATTTTCTATGGCGCATTAGAAGGAGCTGCGGAGAAATTAGGCGTTGAACCCTTTGAAGTATTCGAGAAAGCTATGGCCAACGTAACCCCGAATATCGAAGTTCGTCCTCGTCGAGTTGGTGGAGCTACTTATCAGGTTCCAGTGGAAGTTACACCAGAGCGCGGAGTACAGCTTTCAATCAGGTGGATCGTATCGTTCGCCAGAGCCAAAAAGGGAATGCCTATGCACGAAAGATTAATGCGTGAGTTAATGGACGCTTACAAGAATGAGGGAGCTTCAATTAAACGCCGTGATGATACACACAGAATGGCCGAAGCTAACAGAGCGTTTGCGCATTATCGTTGGTAACAAAAATTTTTGCAAAGGGTAGAATTTTTTGGATATTAGCAAGGTAAGGAATATAGGAATCGCGGCGCATATTGATGCCGGAAAGACAACTACCAGCGAGCGAATCTTATATTACACAGGAAGTAATTATAAAGTCGGCGAAGTTCATGAGGGCACGGCCACAATGGACTGGATGGAGCAGGAACGCGAAAGAGGTATCACAATTACCTCGGCTGCTACAACATGCGCTTGGAAGGATCATACTATCAACTTGATTGATACGCCAGGCCACGTGGATTTTACAGTCGAAGTTGAGCGCTCAATGCGTGTCCTTGACGGGGCTGTTGCGGTGTTCTGTGCTGTCGGAGGAGTAGAACCTCAGTCAGAAACAGTTTGGCGTCAAGCTGATAAATATCACGTACCACGAATAGCATTTGTCAATAAAATGGATCGTATAGGCGCGGATTTTGAAGCAGTCGTTAAGGCTATGCACGAGAGACTCGGGGCCAATGCAATTCCGTTGCAATTACCAATCGGAGCAGAAGATGACTTTGCCGGAGTAGTAGATTTAATCGAGCAGAAAGCGTTTTATTTCTCGGGAGTACTTGGCCAAGCTCCAGCAGAAGCACCAATTCCGCCGGAGTTAGCAATGGCAGCCAAACAAGGACGCGATAATATCATTGAAGCACTATCAGACTACAGCGACGATATTATGACGTTATATCTTGAAGGCAAGCCGGTAAGCTCTGAATTAATTCGCAAGACTTTACGTGAAGCAGTTATAAATCTCAAAGCCGTTCCAGTTTTATGCGGATCAGCTTTCAAGAATAAATGCGTAGAGCCTTTACTCGATGCAGTTGTTGAATATTTGCCAAGCCCGATAGATTTACCAGCTATCAAGGGTACAGCGCCGAAAGAGCCTGAAACGATTCTCGAACGACATAGCGACCCCAACGAACCATTTACGGCATTAGCGTTCAAAGTTGCTGTAGATCCATTTTTGGGCAGACTATTTTTCTTGAGGGTTTATTCAGGAAAACTCGAGAAAGGCGGAGCTTTGTACAATCCAGCGTCAGGCCAGCGCGAACGAATTGGGCGTATTATGAGAATGCACTCAAACAAGCGCGAGGATATTGACTCAATGGAAGCCGGAATGATCGTAGCAGTGCCGTCACTCAAGTCAACACGTACGGGTGATACTTTATGCGATGAAGCTCATCAGATAGTACTTGAGAGCCTAGAGTTCCCGGAACCCGTTATCTCGTTAGCAGTTGAACCAGCGACGCAGCAGGACAAAGTCAAGTTAGCAAAGGGCCTCAATGCCTTAGCCGATGAAGATCCTACGTTTAAGGTACACAATGACGAGGAGAGCGGCCAGACAGTTATATCTGGAATGGGCGAATTACACCTTGAAATCATCGTCGACAGATTAAAACGTGAGTTCGGCGTTGATGTCAAAGTTGGTAATCCTCAAGTCGCTTATCGTGAAGCCATCAGGAAGCCCGCACGCGCAGAAGGCAAATATATTCGTCAATCAGGCGGACGCGGTCAATACGGTCACGTTGTGTTCGAGATTGAGCCACTTGAAGACGGTAAATTCGAGTTCGAGGACAAAATCGTTGGCGGCGTAATTCCAAAAGAGTTTATTGCAGCTGTTGAAAAAGGACTCGAGGAGGCTGTACAATCCGGCGTATTGGGCGGCTATCCTGTTATAGGCGTTAAGGTTTCACTCGTTGACGGTTCGTATCATGAAGTTGACAGTTCCGAAATGGCATTTAAAATTGCTGCGTCAATGGGATTCAAGGAAGCTATGAAGAAGGCTGACCCTGTCTTAATGGAGCCTGTGATGTCAGTTGAAGTAGTAACGCCTGAAGAGTATGTTGGCGATGTAATTGGTGATTTGTCATCGAGACGCGGACGTATCGACGGAATGGACGTAAGAGCCAACGCAAGAATCATTAGAGCTTTTGTGCCATTAGTCGGAATGTTCGGTTATGCAACGGACTTGAGGAGCAAAACTTCAGGACGTGCAAATTATTCGATGCAGTTTGATCACTATGAACAGACCCCTGTAGAAGTTAGCGAAAAGATTTTGCAGGGAAGAATTTAGTTAATTTATTGAAGGAGTTTAAGAATTATGGCAAAAGAGAAATTTGAGCGTAACAAGCCCCACTTAAATATCGGTACAATCGGGCATATTGACCATGGTAAGACAACACTTACAGCTGCTATCACAAAGTGTCTTGCTACAGAGAGCTTTGCAGAGTACACAGCCTACGATATGATCGATAAAGCCCCTGAAGAAAGAGAACGCGGCATCACAATTAACATTGCACACGTTGAATATCAGACACAGAAGCGTCACTATGCACACATCGACTGCCCTGGCCACGCCGACTATATCAAGAACATGATCACTGGTGCTGCCCAGATGGACGGAACAATCCTTGTCGTAAGTGCTGCTGATGGTCCTATGCCTCAGACTCGTGAGCACGTTTTGTTAGCTCGTCAGGTCAACGTTCCCGCTATCGTTGTATTCATGAACAAGACTGACCAGGTTGACGACCCCGAATTATTAGACCTCGTTGAAATGGAAGTTCGTGAGCTTCTCAACAAATACGACTTCCCCGGCGATGATACACCGATTATCCGTGGTTCAGCTCTTGAAGTCCTTGAGAAGGGCACAGGCAAGAGAGACGATCCAGTTTGCAAATGCATCTATGACCTTATGGACGCTTGCGACAGCTTCATTCCGGAGCCTGTTCGTGAAATCGATAAGCCGTTCCTTATGCCGATCGAAGACGTATTCACAATTTCAGGACGTGGCACAGTTGTTACAGGACGTGTTGAGCGTGGCGTAATCAATGCTGGTGAGCCCGTTGAGATCGTCGGAATGGTCAGAGATACACAGAAGACCGTTGCAACTTCACTCGAAATGTTCAGAAAGATTCTTGACAACGCAGAGGCAGGAGACAACGTCGGAGTATTGCTTCGTGGCATCGACAAGACAGACGTACAGCGCGGACAAGTTCTCGCAAAGCCTGGCACAGTTACTCCTCATACGAAATTCAAGAGCGAAGTTTACGTCTTAAAGAAAGAAGAAGGCGGACGTCATACACCGTTCTTTGCAGGTTACAAGCCTCAGTTCTATTTCAGAACGACAGACGTTACCGGCAACATTAAACTTCCTGAAGGCGTCGAAATGGTCATGCCTGGCGATAACGCAACATTTGAAGTAGAATTAATCGTGCCGATCGCTATGGAAGAAGGACTTCGCTTCGCAGTTCGTGAAGGCGGCCACACAGTCGGTGCGGGTGTTGTAACTCAGATTATCGAGTAATAAAAAGCCGGTAAATTATCATGGCACGCAAAATCCGCATTCGCTTAAAGTCGTTTGATCATAGAGTGCTCGACACGTCGGCTTTGCAAATCGCAGAGACGGCGCAGTCAACGGGCGCGAGAGTTTCCGGGCCGATTCCGCTTCCTACTGAAATTGGAAGAATTACGATTTTGAAATCGCCTCACAAAGATAAGGACGCTCGTGAACAGTTTGAAATGCGCACTCACAAGAGATTAATCGACATTATTGAACCGACACAGAGTACAATGGACGCGCTTATGCAGTTAAATCTTGCAAGCGGCGTGGACATTCAAATTAAATTTTAGTTTTAGTTTATTTTTTAAGGAGACTTATTTATTATGTCAATAGGGATTCTGGGGAAAAAGCTCGGAATGACGCAGATATATGACGCCGAAGGACAGGCCGTAGCTGTTACGGTTGTCCTTGCGGGGCCGTGTTCAGTCGTTGCTCTGAGAACCCCTGAACAGAACGGATATTCCGCCGTTCTTCTCGGCTTCGGAGCAGTCAAAGCTCGTAAGCTGTCCAAACCGCAGAGGGTTATGTTTGAGAAGTTAAAACTCGAACCCAAAAAGACACTTCGGGAATTTAGGCTTGACGATGTGAAAGGCTACGAAGTTGGACAGGAACTTAAAGCTGACTTGTTTGA
>CAJOGG010000033.1 GCA_905234205.1 uncultured Synergistales bacterium
GTAACTGCGCAAAGAGTGTTCATGATGTTGAAATCACCAACTAATGGGGAATGCAGCGTTATATCTTTGAAGCCCTCCGTGTGAATCGTCAATTCTGTCCCGTTAATGCTTGTTCGTGAGTTAATGACACGTGATGAAGCTCCGTCGCTCAAGCCAAATCCGCGCAAGTTATTCGGAAATTCAGCGAGTAACTTTTTCCCGTAAGGGTCATCGAAATTCGCCGCGCCCATAAAATTTTTCTTAACGTATCGCGTGAACAATAACTTCTTGGCCTCGAAATAGTTATCCATAGTAACGTGAAAATCTAAATGCTCGGGGTAAAGGTTAGTGAAGACTGGCACATCATATAACGCGCCCTTGATTCGTCCCAAGAATAACCCATGTGAAGACGTTTCCATTACGCAAGCCCCACAACCATTCTTAACCATTGAGGCTAATTGCCGCTGTATTATGCAACTTTCCGGCGTAGTTCTGTCGGCTTCCTTGTCTGTTATTCCGTCGCTCTCTATGATCGTTCCCAAGAGTCCGACTCTCATTCCTGCGGCCTGTAAAATGCTACGTGTTATGTAAGTCGTGGTTGTCTTGCCATTCGTTCCTGTTACACCGACCATTAATAATTTCTCTGATGGATTGCCATAAACAAGAGCTGCCACTTCACCGAGATAATCGCGAACACTTTCAACGATAATTTGAGGCTTGCTTGTGTCAAGTTCACGTTCACAAAGAAAAGCACATGCTCCCTTTTCCTCGGCGGCTTTCGCAAATTCATGCCCGTCAGATTTTTCGCCTTTGATACAACAGAATAGCGTCCCTGGTTTTACGTCCCTGCTGTCTGATATAACGTCAAGGATTTCTGGATTATCGTTTGCTATAACTCGTGCTTTATCAACAAATTTTGCAATCTCTTCAAATTTTACGCTCAAGAATAAAACCTTCCCTTCATGCTAGGTTTAACGTTTATTATAATGTAAACGGGAGGGAAAATTTATGTTAAGACCTGCTATAGATATACTGATGACAATAATTTTGTTGCTCTCAATGTCGTACGAATTAATCGGCCCGGCGTTGGAAAAGTTCATTGAATTTGATGGCTATGAATACGGCGGAATGATTCATGAATGGCTGGGAATGAGTCTCGTAATATTATTCTTCGTGCATTTGTGGCTCAATCGTTGGTGGCTTAAGGGAATGTTCAAAGGACACTACAACCTAGCGCGAACGATTTTAACGAGCATAAATATTTTGTTGATCGCCGATGTGATTTTGTTGACGTTCAGCGGAATGATAATGTCGCAAATTTTTCTTGAGCTCACTGAAACAGATAGCTTAATGTCATTCGCAAGGACTTCACATATTTGTGCATCATATTGGGGATTCGTGCTAATGAGCTTTCACGCCGGACTCAACTGGCATATATTTAGCGCGATGATGTTCAAAAAGTTGAAGTTGCGAGCAAAAGTCTTACCACATGTTTTAGCCTTGGCCATAATGATCTACGGGGGTTTTGCATTTATCAAGCGTCAATTCTGGGATTATATGAGCCTTAATGTTGCGTTCGTGTTCTTTGACTTTGAGGAGCCATTTATGTATTTCATGCTGGATTATATAGCTATTATGATTCTGTTCGGGTGCATTGGGCATTACATTATTCTAGGGTTGAGGAGGCTGAAAAAGTGAACTGGTCAGGAATTATAATCGGCGTGTTTGCGTTCGTGATAACCGGGATATTTCACCCTGTAGTCGTGAAGTGCGAATATTATTTCACGGAAAAAATCTGGCCAGTATTTCTCGTACTTGGATTAATTTGCGCGGGCTTGTCATTAATGATTGAGGATCAAATTATTTCGGGCGTGCTAGGGATATTGAGCTTTGTATTATTGTGGTGTATTCGTGAACTCAAAGAACAAACCCGGAGAGTTGAGAAAGGTTGGTTTCCCAAGAATCCCCGGCGTAAGTACAATCAAGAATAATATTCAAGCTCTGCCATTTCTTCAACGATTGCTTTGAAGGGCGGGGCAGCTAATTCTCCTCCGTAAATTCTTCCGCTAGTGGGCTCACCGATAACTACGAGCATTAAATATTTCGGATCCTCATAAGGCCAGAACCCTATGAACGACGCTACGTAACGATTACGCGAATATTTGCCTCCTTCGGGAACTTGTGCTGTGCCTGTTTTGCCTGCTAGATCAGTGATTGTGGTTGCTGCTCTTTTTCCTGTGCCTTCAGTAACAACTCGCCTCATAGCACTTCTGATCCAGGCCGTAGTTTCTGGGGTATACACTTCACGCATAACTTTAGGTTCTCCCTTGTAGACTATTTCGCCCAACGAGTTCATAGCTTCTTTAACGATATAAGGACTCATCAATCTGCCACCGTTGACTATGGCTCCCATGGCCGTGATTAGTTGCAGAGGCGTAACGGCGAGTCCCTGACCTATAGCAATATTAGCCGGAGTAATTCCTCGCCAACTTTCAGGGTAAAGCAAAATCCCTTTAGCGATTCCAGGTAACTCAATGTCACTTTCTTGACCAAAGCCTAAAGCCATTAAGCTCTCGTACATTTTCGCCTTGTTAGCTCTGATTCCGATTTGAGCCATTCCGACGTTTGACGACTTAACCAACAATTGCGCAGTATCAATATTTCCGAAAGCAACATTTGAACTTGACTCACGAATAAATCCATCAGCCACTTTCAATTTCGCCGGGCAGAAGAACACTTCATCTTTACGAGTCAATCCTCTGTCTAACGCAACACCTAAATATATTGGCTTAAAAGTTGAGCCAGGTTCATAGCCTCGACTTACAACACTGTTGGACAATGACGCAATGTCAAGATCCTTTCTGTTATCGGGGTCATATGAAGGCCAGCTAGCCATCGCTAAAATTTCGCCGGTGTTAGGATTCATGCACACACATGCAGCCCATTTCGCGCCGTCGTCCTGTGCAGCTTTGAATAAATGTTTCTCGACGACGTATTGAATTCTGCTGTCAAGCGTGAGAGTTATTACAGGTGTAACAGTTCTGTGTTCGGGTTCGCTCTCGAAAAGTGAAACGGGTTGACTTCCTGGACGTCGCACCACAATTTTTTGTCCAGGCGGATTATAAAGCATCTCGTCCCATTTCTGCTCAATCCCGGCCAAGCCTCTGTTATCAGCGTCACAGAATCCCAACACGTGCGACATTAAATGCTCGTTCGTATATTTTCTATAAGGTTCGTCGATTTTTATTAGGGCACGAGTTTTTTTCATGAGGTCGATATATTTTTTCGCTTCAGCTTCGGGTAGCCTATGAGCAAGCCACATAAAACGCGATTTTGTGTTCATAGCCGCCGCGATTTTCTGAACTAAGTCTTCCGACATAATTTGCGCAAATTCTTGAAGGTCATCGGATTTTACCATTGAGGGATCTATTGCGAATGAAGGAATTGTTTCGGAGATCACGAGCGCATTACCCTTAGTATCTTGAATGATTCCGCGTGTGGATTTCAAGGGAACTTTGCGCCAGTATTGACGTTGCGATTGTTGTACGATTCTAGGATTAGGATAACAATGACGTGCTACTAAAGTTACTCCGATGACTGTGAAGAATAAAACAAATAAAATCCAGGGATTTCCAGCCCTGCCTTTTCGTGTATCTGCCATATTTACTTAACAAGAATTAATTTATCTACCAAATAACCAAGCTAAACCAGATCGCCAACCTTTGTTATCAGAGCCAGCATTGTTGTTCTTGGAAGCTGTTAAGACGTTGCCACGAACACGTACCGGTAAAGTTTCAGCCTTCAATACTTTCTGCATACCCAAATTTTCCTTGCAATAGCTGTAGATTCTTATGGGCGCAACTAGAGCAGAAAGCTCTTGACGTAAGATTACTTCTTCATCTGAATATTTCTGAATAGATTGATTTACCGATTCAAGGTAGTATGCTAAACGTGCCGCATGAAATCTGAGAATGCCCAGTCCGATCAGCAAGCACATCACAACGAATAAAGCTGCTATAAATTTCATGGTGGTTCTAAATTTCACTGTGTTAGTGTTATTTTTGCTATGCACTCTCCTTCGCCTCCGACTTTCCTTATAAAATTTTGTGTGAGTGAATAATATCACAAGTTGCGTAAATTGCCTAGTGTTAATTAATACAAAATGCCCTTAATTTTGCGCTGCGAGCTTTATAATTTTTGCTAACCTCATCTTGTGAAGGAATTAAGGGGTGCCGTGTCAATACTCTTCCCATCTCTTCATTTTGCCATTCTCGAAACGCTCTCTTGATTAATCTATCCTCAATCGAATGATACGAGACGAATATTATAAGCCCATGTGCAACTTGTTTAAGCCCGCGCAATAAATTTTCAAGCTCTCCAGTTTCGTCATTGACATAAATTCTCAAGGCCTGAAAGACTCTGCGTGCGGGGTGAGTTCCCATTTTGCGTTGAACGGGTTGCGGAAGAGTATCACGAATCAAATTCACTAAATCAGTAGTAGTTCGTAAAGGTGATTTAGTTCTCTTGATGGCCGACGCAATTTGTCTTGAGTATCTCTCTTCGCCATAATCCCAAAATATTTTCGCTAGTGTTCTCTCGTCAGTTTTACTTAAAACTTCTGCGGCCGTCAATGAGTCTTGATCGTTCATTCGCATATCCAACGGACCTTCATTCTGGAAAGAGAATCCGCGCTCGGGTAAGGTCAATTGCATGTTCGATACTCCTAGATCAAACACGTAAACATCAAATGAATCTATCGCGGGAATTTCGTTGAGGCTGGCAAAATTTTTATGACAAGTTGAAAACCTTGACGCGTAATTCTTGAGTCTCTCCTTTGAAAAGTTTATAGCCTGTTCATCTCTATCAATGCCAAGAACTTCAGAGCCTGGAAATTTTTCTAGCATAGCTTGCGAGTATCCACCAAGACCAAGAGTCCCGTCAAGAATCTTTGCGTGAGGAAATTGCGCCACGAGTTCAAGCACTTCATTTAACATTACTGGTTCATGATACAAGATTCGAAATCGCCTCTTTTTGGTGAATATCATAACATGCGATAAAATTATCTCGTTCCATAAATTATTTCAAGGGGTGCAAATTCAATTATGCCAGAGAAAAATATTGCTGATATTGTTCAGGAAGTTCTTGACAAAAGCGGTAAACCTTTCGCGACATTGACGTCTCTTCCAAGAGTCAAATTAGGTCTCAAGAGCAACAGTCCTGTATCTCAAGTTCATAAATATCTTGAATCAAAGCTTGAGGATCGCTTCATGTTCGTGAAGAATGGTCGCAAAATGTACATATTAAAGCCATGTGAGCCAAGCGAGTTGGTGTTGTCAGCTTTATCGAAGACAGTAGCAAAAAGTCCTAAGGTCATAGCAAATTCATTACCATTCTTAAAGCGTCCTGAGTTCGTTGCAGTTCTGAATGAGTTAATCAACAACGGCCAAGCCAAAACTATTCTTACAGCAGACCTTGAGCCAAGAGTTATGTTAGCTGATAGGCCCGCAACAGTTTCAGAGAGCAAGCCCACATCTTCAAGAGCTTACACGCAACAGGAGTTTAAGAAAGCCTTTGACGAACTTGACAGGGGGAAAATTTTTGTGCGCATATGTGATTTACGTAGAGAATTGAATTGGCCGCGCAAAGTTTTCGATAACATGATCAAGAATTTACGTGATGCGGAAGTTATACAGCTTCACACCGGCGACGCTTCTCTCATGACTCCAGACGAAGTTAATGACTGCTTTGTCGACGAGAACAACTTCAGAATGGGATCGGTAACATGGTATGCTAGATAATGAAATTCAGGAGCTTTTGCGGAAAAACAATCCGTTTATTTCTTCAGCTTCCCCACTTCCTTGGGACAATATGAATCCCGACTTGGCCCAGTTAAATCGTGAAACTTCTGACAATATCGAGCAACTTATACGCCACAAACGTAGAAATCCTTCGATACCTTTAGCCGGGCTTATACTTGGTGAGGCAGGTTCCGGGAAGACTCATATGCTCACAAGAATTTTACGTAGACTCCGCAGTAATGCACAATTCGCAATTTTTGTAACCGTCAAGACATTCAAAGATCCTAATAGCGCGGTTCAGCATTTACTGTCGGAAATATTCATAAGCCTTAAAAGAATCCATAGTGCCGGTAAAAGTCAATTCGATATGCTTATGAGCGAGTTTATAAAATCTTATCAAGAACACAGACGAAACGAAGGCATTACTAGGACTGATAATATTGACATCAAGAAATATTTATCTCGTGATATTCCTGGACTCGATCGAAATTTTCTGAAGTGTATCATGCTTTACATTGGCACTAGCGACGAAGATACACGCTCTGATGTTATTGATTGGTTGAACGAAGGACTCGACGAAGAGGACTCAATGCGTCTTGGGCTCTCCGTGAAAGATATTTACGCAATGACTGACGAGAGACGCGAACACGAAGCCGAAAAGGTCTTAATGAATCTTGGGCTTATGCTTGCTTATGCGAAAGTCTCAATGATAATTTGCTTTGACCAGCTTGACTCGATGAAGGACAACAGGAAATTAATCGACGCTTGGGGAAATTTAATTGCGCTAATGGTAAATGACTTGTCAGGAATTTTGCCGCTATGTTTCTTGAGGGCTGCAACTTGGAATGAAAATTTCGTTCCTGTTCTTGATGACGCAGTGAAAGACCGTTTATGGCAGAATGTCATGTTCATGAAGTCATGCACGCTTGAACAGGCAAGACAGATAATCCAAGACAGAATAAATTACGCCTTCAAGGAAGAAGGAAACGCCAAAGAGATTTATGCGTGGCTGATAAATAAATTACAGAATAATTTGAAACCTGGTTCACCTACTAGAATGGTTATAGAACTTGCCAATCATGTCATCAATAATACGAGCGTCCCAACTAGTCCTGAAATAGACGACAAAAACGACGACTCCGAAGACATTATTAGGGATATTCAGGAAACTTATAAGGACGAGTACAACAAAGTTCAAGCAGAGCCACACATATGGCCACCTAACGCGGATCAATTAGCTTTGACGCTCAACACATGGCTGGAAGTTTTTGATGGATTCATTTTTTCTAGCAGCGAATTAAAGAGCGTGAAGTCAGCAGGTTATTATAGGGATCGAATTTTCGAGATAATCATTGTTACGGCCAAGAATAGTACTGTAGCATGTGCGACGATAAAGCACGGAATAAATTTCTTGAAGATTAATGGTGGAGGATATCGTTGTTACATAACGGAAGACAAAATCCACAAGAAAACCTGGAAAAAAGCTAACGAGTTGATGAAAGCTTTCAAAGACGACGGCGGCCAAGTAATAATATTGGACTCGAACAGTCGCATAAAATGGTACGCTCTCACAGCCTTGATTAATCGCGTTGATAATGGTGACGTGAACTTGTATTTGAAAAACTGCAATAGGATCGCTACTCGTGATGACCTGAAATTATTTATGCGGCGAATTAAGCTCTTCGATTTCCCGTTTCTTGGTGAGGAGCATAGTAACGAAATAGTAATTCAACCTGAAATTGATACGTCAGAACAGTCCCGAGAAATTAGCGACGATGATTTGATTACGACATTAAAAGATTGCGTGAAAAATTCTCCCATGAAGATATTAAGCACGGATAAAGCTTTGGAGTTGTTGGTACAGCGTGATATTTTGGTGACGCGAGAAAAACTTTTAGAGCTCGTGAAAGATAATAGCAACGTGTTCAGGACGTTCACATCACAGAATGACGAAATACTGATAACTTTTGCACGCAAAAAATGACAGAGCCTCGTACTTTTAGCATAACTGTTAGCGATATAGCAATATGTCAAAGATGCCCAATGCTTTTGGCTTACAGAATTCATAAGAACTATAAATCTGCGTGGCGTGTCGGAATGAAGGGGAGCGGTGATTATTACGGGTCAGCTTTTCATAAACACATCGCGCAAGTTTTCTTTGAGGCGGCCTCTGATCCACGAGATAAACTTCACGGAAAAATTCTAGCTGCTACGCTCAACGGAGCTGAAGCACTTGAAGAAATGATCTGCGAGGAAATATTTATGCCTTACGTAACAAAGTATTCAGTACGATTAACTTCGGGGCAGATAATTTCAATGGCACGTGGTGTAACAACTTGGGTTAAGGCCATGTACGATTTTTTCCAGGAAATTCCTTCGCTTACCAAGGACGCCGAAACTGTTTTTATTAAGCCTGAAGGAGGTTTGCGGGGAAATTTTGACGTGAAGGACGAAAACTTTGAAGGACGGCTTGAGATTAACGGTCGCTATGACGCTTTGATGTTCAACGTTGATAAACAGGAGGCAAGGCTATTTGAGTTCAAGGGACTGAAGAAATCTGATGTTACTGTCCCATTGTCGCAAACGTTAATTTACGCGTGGCTGCTATATAAGTCTACTGGCATAATTCCTTCGATTGAGATAGTTTATCTTGACGAGGAGGAGCCGATTATATTCTCATCACAAACAGTTAGGGCTATGATAATTTCAGCTTTGCCGGAGTTATTTACGACTGTATTCAATGTAATTTCATTAAGGAGGGCACCAAAGATTTTGACGGATAAAGAATTATGTTCATCATGTAAATATCATAAGCATTGTCAAAATGAAGTTGATAAATTGTTCCGTAAGAAACGAACGGGCGCATCATTGTTAAGTGTGTTGATATTCTTCATGGCCGCAATGATGATAATGACACAAGCTTTTTTCTTTACCACGAACTCAAGCGAATCGCTAGCTGAAGAACGTCAACTAGTTGGAATAAAACTGAAGCTTACAAATAAAATTGAAGAGGCAAAAGAATACATAAAGACTCACGACACAACAACCTTGACAGCCGAGGAAAATGAAGCGACGAACGCAACGTTTTATCAGTATACAATGGTCTCGCCTGATTATGATGACATTAAGAACAAAATCATCAGCCGTAATTGGAAAAACGCAAACAGCAGAGAATATTTTCTCACAATTAACGATTTAAATTATAGCTTAGACACTGAATATCATGTTCGAGATAGTGATGGTGCACCTGTTGACGAAATTCAGCATAAACGAGTTTTCCCTGCCATGGGAGAAGGTTATTATCTCATTAGAGCTTACACAAAAACTTTTGCGGGCACGTCGTTAATGTATCAAGTACTCGTCAAGAAGAACGGCGATAAAGTTGAAATAATTTCTTACGAAGAGGTCTGGTACTGATGAAGATTCCGTTTGAGATTAATACCCCAAAACTTTTGGCAACCTCCGCTGGACTTGCAATTCACAATGAGTTTTTGTTCTTCATTGAAGTTGATGAAGAGGCTAATTCGATGCGCAAGATCACTGTCCCGCTTGCTGAAGGCTGTATTGTGAACGGTCAAATAAAACATTTCTCAATGCTCGAAGCCGGATTTAATGAACTCCATAAACAAGTCGGAAAGATTCGTGAACCCGTCATCATAGGCATTCCGGAAGGTGAAGCGATAATAAGGCTGCCTTCATTTCCAAACATGAGCATTGACGACATAAGAGGCTCGCTTGATCTAAATTTTGACGAGTATTTCCCATTTCCTAGGCATGACGCAGTGTTTGACATTATACGAATAAAAACTCCGGCGGATTTACAAGAACGTGACGAAGTAACTGTATTAGCTGCTGCCGCGAAAAGAGCAACCGTCGATAAAATCCTAGACGCCACGAGAAAAGCTGGTGTCCCCGCAGGAGCTGTTGAACCCGTAAATTTTGCTATGCTTCGATCAATTCCAGAGGCTAGAGAAGGTTTGTGCGTATTTGCTGATGCTCATAACA
>CAJOGG010000034.1 GCA_905234205.1 uncultured Synergistales bacterium
TTTTGAGCCAGTGGTCTCGCAAATGTCATCATAAATTTCGTCCCACGTCCACAACTTTGCATCATGAACAGGGAACCACGATTTATCTTTACGTGATGGAACTATGAAGCGAATATTTTCCTCAAGGCCAGCGAAATACTTTAGGAGGTTTTGAATTTTTCCCTCAATCTCTGACGCATAGTTGTACGCTGAAATTTTGATCCCCATGAATTTATTCCTGTGGTTGTGATTGATTCTTCTCGGCCCAAGCTATGAACTCCGACATTAAACGATAATCCGAACGCTTCATTTTTTTGCCGGCTTTGAACTTGTCCCACTCGTCCATCAAGTTGCGTTTTCTTACAAAGTTCACGTGAGCATTGTAGATTGTGTCTATCCATAATTCGCTAAGTGTTTTCGTGTCTGCCATTGATATAAACCTGCCTTTGTGAAAATTTGTGATTGTGAAATTATATAACGAGGCATGAAAAAACGGCCAAGCCCTCCACGAGCCTGACCGCAAAAACTAATGAGTTATTGGTTATCTATTGTCAGCGTTGACTGTCTTAGCAGCTGTACGACCCGATACGAAAATTTCCGTAATAGCGTTTCCGCCGAGTCTGTTGCCTCCGTGAATGCCTCCTGTAACTTCTCCAGCAGCATAAAGTCCGGGAACAACTTTGCCATCTTCCGTCAATACGTGACGATCTAAATCAACGCAAAGGCCGCCCATTGTGTGGTGAGTGCTCGGGGCCATGAGTCTTATTGTTAATAACGTGTTCTCAAGGTCATAAGTCGCGGGATCATAGCTTCCGTCAGCTTTCTTTTGAACGTTTCCAACAGGTCTTGAGGCTATAGCTTTTCCAACGTCAGGGAAATTCTTTCCTTCCATAACTGCTTTGTCATAGGCCTTGATCGTCTCAACCACGACTGCGGGATCTGCTTTTACGCCCAAGTCTTTGAAGAGTTCTGGGAGATCGGCTATCTTTCTTCTGTAGTAACGTCCTGCGAAATCGCCTTCCTTTTCAAGCTGAATCGGTCCGGGGATTAATTCTTCAGCGTTATAAAACTCAAGGAACACGCCCTTACTTCCCTTATAGTCCATTCCGTTTCTGAACTCTGCAAGTGATAACACGTCGCGCTCTGAACCTTCATCAACGAATCTGTGTCCGGTTGTAGGATTGATCCAGCAAGCATAATTTCCGCCGCCGAATGCTAAATTTCCGTTGTCGATCCATGAGATTGGCATCAACTGTGTGAAGCCCATTCCTGTTGCAGCAGCTCCGACTTTCTTGGCCATGTCAATTCCATCACCCTGCAATGATGAACGGTTAGTTGTCTTTGTTGAAAGTGAGAGATATTCGCTTGACCAGTAAACGTTTTCATCAACAACCTTCTTCAAGTTTGCAGCATAGCCGCCCGTCGCGAGAATTACACCTTTTGTTGCATAAGCTGTAACTGGTGTGCCATCGTAACGTTCAGCTTTAACACCGATAACTCTTCCGCCTTCTTTAATTAATTCCTTAGCGTTTGTACGGAGCATAATTTGATTCTCTTTGTGAGCTTTCAAGAATGCGTTCATAGGAGCAACGAAATATGTTCCCCAACGTCCTTTGTACTCTTCGGGTTTTCCGTCGCCGTCTGTGTCAACGTTAGCACCGATAAATTCATTCTCACGATACCAAAGAGCCCCGATTAATGTGGGTTGAGCGTCCTCGCGGAAAGTTGCGCCCATTCCTTCGAGCCATTCCTTCAAGCCCTGTGCACCTTCGATAAACTGTTTCACGAGTCCGACGTTTCCATAAATCCATTGTGATTTGTCAGCGCTCTGTCTTAAACCGCCGTAATAAGTCTGGAAAATGTGAAGGTTAAGAGTTGAGAAAAGAGTTAATTGATTCTCCGGGATACCTGCGTCAAGTTTTGGTTGAGCCCAAGCGAGATAAGCCTTGATTTCTTCTTTGAGGGCTTTCAATACCGGCAAATATTCAGCGTGTACACCGTGCTTTGAGAGTTCGAGAGCGTCGCCTGCAACATATTCATGATCCTTATAGTAATCGGCGTCAAATGGTGCTTCGTTCCAGTCAAGAATCATCTTGAGCTCATTGATACAACCCTGAACGGATTTAACTTTGTTGTAAGTTGCGCCTGTGAAAGCGTAAACTCCTGTTGTTGCGTCAGGATCTTTCGGATCCCAAACGAGATAAGGCATAACGCTTTGATATTGCCCACCTGATACAAGGGTGTTGCCTCCGACTTCTGCGTTTTTCTCGATTAACAATACCGTGTTTCCATCAAGAGCAGCTTGTGCCGCAGCCGCTATACCAGCTCCACCAGCTCCGACGATTACTACATCATAACGAACAGTAACTGGCTCGCCGGCTTTGTGTTCGACTTTAGCAGCTTTGAAGGCTTCCATGTTTGTGCACTTGGCCTGCTCTGCAGCATCATTAACGGCGTTGCGTAAAGCTCTAGTTGAGAAGGTTGCGCCTGATACAGCGTCTACTCCTGAACCATTAGCTTCAATCATTTCCGGAATCATGATCTCAAAAGCTATATCTCCGACGTGTCCCGTCTCTGTGTTGGTTATAACGTCAATGCCCTTGATCTCATCAGCGTCAAACGTAACTTTGATTGTCAATGTTCCGTTATAGCCGTATGAAGTTGCAGTGTATTCGCCTGGTGTGAATGACATTGGGGCAGCGTTAGCTTCTGTTGATTCGCCACGTGCTTGAGCTAATGCTTTCTCTACAGCTTCCTTTATGCCATTACGTGACATTGTTGCATTACTAACAGCGTCAATATTACCATCAGTACGACCGATTAAAGCCTTTGAGTAAGTCTCGAAATTCATAACGCCGAAAGGAACTTCATTGGGGACTGCCGTGATTGCTTTTTCATCAACTGTAACTTTCACTTTCACAGGTTCGGTTTCGCTATAGCCTTTGCCTTCGCCTTCATACGTTCCGGGAATGAAACCTTCAGCTTTAGGTTGAGCTTTGGCTAAAGCTTTCTCTACAGCCTCTTTGATGCCGTTACGTGACATTGTTGCATTGCTAACAGCGTCGATATTTCCATCAGTACGACCGATTAAAGCCTTTGAGTAAGTCTCGAAATTCATAACGCCGAACGGAACTTCATTGGGGGCGTCAATCTCTACTGCCGTGATTGCTTTTTCCCATGTCAGACTCGCTATAGCCCTTGCCCTCTCCTTCATATGTACCAGGGACAAAAGCACATGCAGCAAACGCAGAACCTAGCATAAGGCAAACTGCCAACGCAACACTAAAACGCTTCTTCATAATTTGTATACCCCTATTCTGAATGAAATTTTTTGGATTGTCAGAATAATATCACATGCAAACTCTTTGTGCCATAAACGCGACGTGTATAATACTCGCAGACTTGACATTAAGTGGTAATGGGGAGCTGATGAAATTATTGACTATTGACGATAAATATTTTATGCAGAAGGCCTTGAACGAGGCTAAACAAGCTTTCTTACGCGGCGATGTGCCTATAGGTGCTGTGATAGTTCGCGAGAATGAAATTTTAGGTTACGGGAGCGACAAAAAATCCATTGACCCAACAGAACATGCTGAAGTTATGGCCATACGTTCATGCGCTAGAAAGTTAAAGACGTGGAATTTATCCGGGTGTACTCTGTACGTAACTATTGAGCCTTGTCCGATGTGTGCGGGAGCTTGTGTGAATGCTCGTATTTCCCGCGTTGTCTATGGAGCCAAGAATTACAAGTCCGGAGCTTGCGGCACACTCTATAACATTGTAAGAGATACTAGGCTTAATCACGTGTGTGAAGTTGAATACGGCGTTATGGAAAATGAATGCTTGAACTTGCTGCAGGAGTATTTCATGCAGAGGAGAAAAAGATAATGCTTCCTACGTGTTCAATGTCAGATCTGAAAATCTACGCACCAGACGATAGCACTAAACAGCTTGCTGATGAGTTAGCGTGCCCTGAACTTGCTGCGAGTGTTCTCGAAATGCTACGGGGTAATGAAGATATTGACGTTCTCCGCGAATGGATAAAGCCCGATTTCACAAAACAGTTGCAGACTTTAGATCTAGGAGAGGGAAGTAAGGCCGCTAAAGAATTATGGGATTCTAAAAGCTCGTTCGGAAACGTGTTGGTATACGGCGATTATGACACGGACGGAATTTCTTCAACGGTTTTGGCTATGGAGATATTCAGGAACAAGGCTGCACAAGTCCGCTATTTCATTCCTAGACGCGATGTTCATGGTTACGGATTAAACGCTGAAATGCTGGAAAAGATTCCGCAACTAGGCTGCAATACTCTTGTAGTAGTAGATTGTGGCACAAACGACTCGGCTATGCTGGAGAAATTGCGTGAGGCCGGGATAAATATTTTCGTGTTCGATCATCACTCGGTCTCTGCTCCTATCACAATTCCAACTATCATAAATCCATGCATTAATCTTGAAGCCGGAGATCATCAAAAAATTTGTGCGACTGCTGTGTTATGGTGCTGGGCCTGCAAAGAAAACATAGTCCCGAAAAATTTCCTGAAGTATGAGATCGATTTAGCTGCCCTTGCAACTATAGCCGACTGTATGCCACTTCATAATCTCAATCGCTCGTTAGTTCGTTATGGCATGGAGATAATGAGATCAAATCCACGACGAGGTTTAAGCGCGTTGTTTGACTGCTTGGGAATAAATAAATCGCAACTGACGGAAGAACATCTCTCTATGCGTGTAATACCTTGCTTGAATGCTCCTGGAAGAATCGCCACTGCCGACGCCGGAGTAAGAGCTTTGTTAGGAGTTGGGAGTAATGATTCTGTATATGCTTGCGTGAATGACATAATGAGAATCAATCGTAAACGCCAGATTCTCACAGAGACAATAGCCCACGAAATCGACGAGGGAATTATATCCGGCAAAATCAAGAATAAGGTCTTGTATCACGAGGCTTGGCCTATTGGAGTTCTTAGTGGAGTTGCTAGTAGAGTATGTGCTCAATATAATAGGCCCATAGTTTTGGCTGCTCCAGTTGGCAATAAAGTCATACGAGGAACATTAAGAGTCCCTGAAGGCGGCGACGCTGTAGGAGTGTTGCGTGAAATCGCGGATAAGCTTGACGCTTGGGGAGGTCATAAATACGCGGCGGGCTTTTCGGTGTTGATTGAGAATTGGTTAGAGGTCAGCAGAGAATTAAACAAGATGCTCACAGATATAGAGATTAAGCCGGATAACGTTACTCCAGTGATAAATATTTCTCCATCAGCTATAACTATTTCTGACTGGCGGGCAGTTTGTGATCTTGGTCCTTTCGGAAATAGTAACCCCTCACCAAAATTTTATATTTCACAGAATATCGATAACGTTGACATAAATCCTATGGGTAAGGACGGCAAACACAGCTATATAAGAGTCAATAATGCCAGACTCTTAGCTTTTAACACTACTGCTAGTGAAGTCGTTGAAATGATGAGCGGCGTACGAGGTTGGATATATCACCCTAGATTAGATTATTGGCGCGGAGAAGAACAGTTACAATTTATACTTGACTGCGCAGTTAGAGAGGAGGGGAATTAATAATGGCTGAAGAAGAGAAGGAAACATTAGAGACTGGCGGACAAACATTTTCATCAATAATTAACAGTGTGCCTTCGATTGATAACTCGTCGGATTTTTTGCGCAATATGCAGGTTCTGCGTGATGAGTTTTTCGAGCGAATCCCCGAAAATTGTAAGACTGAAGGCGTTCGTTCAGTGTGGCAAGAGTTGTGGGCAAAAGCTATGCTCTCATTGACTCCAGAACAGATGAATAAACTTGGCGAGACATTTGTATTCGCGGCTGAAGCTCATAAGCATCAGTTACGAAAATCCGGCGACCCTTATATCATTCACACAATCAACGCGGCTTTGATTCTTGCTGGAATGCGTTTGGATATGGCTACACTTGAAGCGGCTTTGTTGCATGACACGCTAGAAGATACTGACGTTACTTCACAGGAATTAATCGAGAAATTTGGGCCGGACGTTGAGACTCTTGTTAAGGGCGTAACGAAATTGACCGGCGAGGACGTAAAAGAAGTTATCTCACGTGAAGATCTCAACAGCGAAACTTTGCGACGAATGTTTATCGTTATGGCTCAAGATATTAGGGTCGTGTTGATAAAGTTAGCTGATAGATTACACAACATGCGTACACTTAGCGTAATGAAGCCTGAAAAGCAGCAACGTATAGCACGAGAGACAATGGAAATTTACGCACCACTTGCTCATAGGCTTGGGATCTACCAGATTAAACGAGAGCTTGAGGACTTATCATTCATGTATCTGCACCCGGATATTTACGCAGAAGTTGAACGCAGAGTCAAAAAACGTTTGCCGCAAATGGGAGAAGTTATCGACAAAGCTCGTGACGTTCTCGAAAAACGTTTACAGAAAGAGAATATCCCTTGCCGAATTAAAGGACGCTCGAAACATTATTACAGCATATACGAGAAAATGCAGCGCAAAAAAATCTCGTTCGACGAACTTTATGACATCTTGGCCGTAAGAGTTCTTGTGTCTGACGTTTCGACCTGTTACGCGGTCTTGGGAGTCGTTCACGCTTTATGGGTACCTATTCCCGGGCAATTCGATGACTATATCGCCAACCCTAAAAGCAATATGTACCAGTCTCTTCACACAACTGTTATGGCCTTCGGAGTCCCGTTAGAAGTTCAGATTCGTACGTACGAGATGAATAATTTTGCCGAATACGGGATTGCGGCTCATTGGGTATATAAATCCGGCGGAAGTCGTAAGCTCAATAAGGAAATGGACACGAAATTAATTTGGGTCAGTCAAGCTTTAGAGGCCGGCCAGAACGGAAGCTCACAAGAATTTATGGATATTCTCAAGAGTGATATTTTGCTTACGAGTGAGCTTTATGTGTTCACGCCCGACGGAAAGCCAATGATCTTGCCTAATGGATCAACGACTTTAGATTTTGCCTACGCTGTACACACTGAAATCGGGAATCACTGTGCAGGAGCTACAATCAACGGCCGCATTGTCCCTCTTAACACTCAACTTCATAATGGCGACATAGTAAAAATTTTGACTTCCCCACAAAGTTCCCCATCAAAAGACTGGATAAAGATAGTGAGTTCGGCCAAGACTCGCAGCAAGATAAGAGCATATTTCAGGCAGGCAGAAAAAGTTGATCGTGATGAAAAACTTGAACGCGGTTGGAAATTAATTGAACGTGAATTAAAGCGTAGAGGATTAAACGACGTAAAGCGCGAGGACTTCAACAATATTGACGATCAGTTAATAGCTGTAGGTTCTGGCGCAATAGGTCCGGGTGAGGCTGCACAGAAATTAGCGTTGGCTTACCTGCAACATCATGCTCCAGCCCCACAAGTAAATCCTGTTGAATTTGTAAGTGAACCAATCGTACACAAGAAAGATAATAAATCGGATATTCTCGTTGAAGGTGAAGGCGGAGTCAGTGTAACGTTGGCAAGCTGTTGCGATCCTGTTCCTGGTGATGAGATTGTGGGTTATGCGTCAGCACGTCGAGGCATTACGATTCATCGGGTTGGTTGTAAGAGTATCGCCGAAAAAAAGGACGAACGTAAAATTTCTGTCTCATGGTATACAGAAGAGGGCGTAACTTCCGGACGCAAGACTAAACTTTACACGGCGAAATTGAAGGCTGAAGGTGAGGATCGCGAGGACTTGTTATCGGACGCTACGAAGGCTTTATCACTTGAAGGAAGCGGAATAACAGGAATCAAAGCTACGATAGTCGGAAATAGTTTAATGCGAATGAAGATAGAGCTGCGAGTCAGAAATCTTGAACATTTATATTCTGTCATGGCAAAATTAAACGAGGTCAGAGGAATCATAGAAGTAACGAGGGGATAACGAATGCGATTACTAATACAGAGAGTCAAACGTGCGTCAGTGATTGTGAATGGCAACGTGAACGACAAACGCGAAATTAAACAGGGCATGTGTGTATTCATAGGCGTAACTCATGGCGACACAGAGAAAAACGCTGATTGGCTTGCGGAAAAAATGACGGGCTTGCGAATCTTTGAGGACAACGACGGCAAAATCAATCTTTCATTGAACGACTTACCAGAGGGCGGAGAAGTTTTGCTAGTGTCTCAATTCTCACTTTATGCTTCATGCGCTAAAGGAAGGCGACCGGGATTTTCTGATGCTGCTAAACCTGACGAGGCTGAACGACTCTACAATTACTTTGTCGAAAAAGTTCAAGGTATGTGCTTGAAGAAAGTTGCGACGGGAGAATTTGGGGCAGATATGGAAGTTGAGATAATCAACGACGGGCCATTAACATTCATAATAGATAGCATGTAAGGAGCTAAATACATGAATTACAAAAGATTCCCATTAGGGGCATTATGGACGAACGGATATTTATTCTGGGACGATAAGACGCATGAAGCATTCTTCATTGATCCAGGCGGAGATACAAGAGACGTGAAAGAATTTCTCATTGCAAATGACTTAAAGCTGACTATGATTTTATTAACTCATGGTCATATAGATCATATAGCGGGCATTCACGAACTTGTCGAACTTGTCGGAGATAATATCTATATCGGCAAAAATGACGCTTACAGACTCAGGACTCCTTCACAAGAATTACAGGCTTTGTTGCGAGTTCATTGCGATGGCTTAGAGAATTTCAAGGAGGTTGACGAAGGACGCGTTATAGGTTTTCCTGGCTACGCGATAAGAGTTATTGAGACTCCCGGCCACACTGAAGGCAGTGTTTGCTATTTGATTCAAGACTCTGAAGGCCATAAAGTTTTAGTTTCTGGTGATACATTGTTTGCTCAAAGCGTGGGGCGTACTGATTTAGAGGGCGGCGACGATATACAGCTTGAGGCTTCTTTACGAAAACTTGCAGAACTTCACGACGGATTACACGTTTTGCCCGGTCATGGACCTGATACAAGCATAGGTGAAGAACGCGAAATGAATCCATATTGGCCAAGATAAATTAGGGGATAGAAAAATGTTCAAAATGTTTTCTGGAATGTTAGGGCTTGATGTCGGAATCGATTTAGGCTCATCGAATATAGTTGTGTATGTTAAGGATAAAGGAATAGTTTTCACAGAACCAAGTGCAGTTGCAGTTAAGAAATTACCGCGCGGTGAAGGGATTGAAGTTATAGCGGTCGGCCGTGACGCAAAAGCAATGTCGGGGAAAGTTCCTACTGGAATCGAAGCTATATGGCCTCTTGAAGGTGGGGTTATCGCGAATTTCGACATGACTCAAGAATTATTGCGTTATTGTCTCAAGCGTGTAAGCTCAAACAATGCCTTCATGGTTCACCCTCGTGTAGTAATCTCAATTCCAGCAGAAGTTACAGGCGTTGAGCGAAAAGCCGTGATTGATGCAACGTTGGGTGCTGGTGCCAGTGAAGCCTATGTTGTTGAGGAACCCATAAGCGCGGCTCTTGGTGTTGGACTTCCGATTGATAAACCTAATGGCTGCATGGTTATTGACATTGGCGGCGGCACAAGTGAAGTAAGCGTTATATCTCTGGGCGGAATAGTTGTTACAAGTTCGTTGCGTTCAGCAGGAAAGACAATGGACACGGCTATTGTTAACATGATAAGACAACGTTACGCGCTTTTAATCGGAGAGACTACGGCCGAGGAAGTCAAGAATACTATAGGGTCAGCCTTGCCAATGAATCCAGAGCTAGAAATGAGCGTTAAGGGACGTGATTTATCTGGAGGGTTGCCAAAAAGTGATACGGTCTCGTCAATTGAAGTACGCGAGGCAATGGAGTCTGTATTCACCGGAATTGAAGACATGGTGAAGGTAGCGTTGGAGAAAATGCCGCCTGAACTTGCTAAAGATGTTGTTGATCGTGGTGTTGTCTTAACGGGTGGAGTAGCTTTGATGCGAGGCTTTGCAGAAAGATTATCACGCGCAATTAACACTCCTGTAATCGTTGCTGAACAGCCTTTGAACTCTGTAGCCTTGGGCGTCGGAAAAATTCTCGATAACTTGGGAACTATGAGGCGTGTATTAATGTCGGTTGAACGTGGCTCAAGATAAGCTTGTGAATGGATAATACTAGAAACAATACGCGGCAATGGGTACATGGATTAACCGCTTTAATACTTGGCCTATTTTTATTAGGAATAAGTTCAAGTTTAGGCGTTGTGAAAAATATCGTTGACTTATGGGGGACTCTGCTTTCTGTGCCAGAATATCCTGCTGTCGTTATGAGAGAAATATATCTTGACTGGAGAGCATGGACTCGCGACAAAAATTCTTTGAACAGAGAAGTGAAACAGTTACGAGAAGAAAATGCACAATTAAGAATCGAATTAGCGAAATTGACCAGTGGAAAAATCTATTCTGACGACAAAAATTCTGAATCAAAAACTGCTAGAGTAACTTTGCGTGCGCCTATGTCATGGTGGAATGAGATTCGTATTGACCGTGGAGAAGTTGACAAAATCACACAAGGTCTTCCGGTTTTCTACAACGGTTACTTAATTGGACGAGTAAGCACAGTTTCTTCAATGTCGTCGTGGGCGGAGCTTATAACCTCCCCTTCATTCATGATCCCCGCTGTAATTGAGGAGACAAGAGAATTAGGCGTAGTTGTAGGTGATGGAAATGGCACAGTGCTAATGCGCTATATACCTGCTGGACGAGGAGTCAAAGACGGAATGAAAGTCAGTACCGCAATGATAGGCGAACAATTACCTCCGGGGCTTCCGATTGGGAAAATAGCTAGTGAAGTCTCTTCAGGCTCTGATGGTTATGCTACATACAGGATAGATCCAGGCGCGGACTTATCACGATTCTACACGGTGAGTTATTAACATGTTACTAGTAATTTTGTGGCTGATTCAAGATTTCTTGACCGTATTTGGCGGTGGGGGAATGCAGGTTCCGGGATTATTCATGCTTGGGATAGTGTATAAACTTTTGTTTGATGACGGAAGCGACGATAGTTTGTGGGCAATATGGGCGGCATTTGCAGGCGGTATCTTATGGGATTTGCGTTGGGTAGGGATACCTGGTTTCTTTACACTTGCTCATGTTATAGTCGTGCTGATAGTTCTGCAAGTTTGGGGAATGATTCCTCCTCAAGCTAGAGATTCAGGAAATACAATTATCGTGTTCATGTTAATGGAACTTTCGCAATTACTTCCCCCGATGTTGCCGGTGTTGATTCTAGGAGGCAATATAGGCTGGACATTCTTTTTGATACAACAGGCTTACTCACTCCCCGCTATTTTGTTCACAATGTATATTTATCTCAAACGAGTAAAGGACTCAAAGAAGGTTTAATGCATCATGGAAATTTTAGATAGCCGGCTTAAATTGTTCATGTACTTGATGACTCTATCTGTATGCGTATTGATAGGCGGGTTATATTTCTGCCAGATATATCAAGGAGATAGATACATTAGGCTTGCTCACAATAATAGATTACGAATGATTCGTTCAGCTGCTCCACGTGGTGAGATTTTTGACCGTAATGGCGTGCCTTTAGCCGTGAATGATACAACGTTTTGCATAATGGGTTATCCGTTGGACTTGAACACCCCCGAAAAAGTTTCTCACCTTAGCAAAATTCTTAAGCGTCACGGAATCCCTATGGAAATCAGCGACCTAGAGAAGATAATCAAGCAGCAACGTTCAGCCCCTTATCGCGTTATGAAGATAGTACCTAATTTAACAATGACTCAAATGGCCGAGCTTGTAGCAGATTATGAATTTCCCCACGAGTTATTCCCGTTAAGCGTATGGCGAAGAACTTACCCAGCCGGAAGCACAGCCGCGAATATTTTGGGTTACGTCAGCGAAATTTCAGAGAAGGAACTAGAGTCACGCGCTGAAGAAGGTTATATGGGCGGAGATCTAATAGGCAAGTCTGGAATAGAACGCGCTTACGAAAATATTTTACGAGGATCACCGGGCCAAGAAGCTCTTGAAGTTGACGCTAGAGGACGAAAAGTCAGAACGCTTGACTCAAATCCTGCTGTCAAAGGCGAAAATATAACTCTAACACTAGATATGGGCGCACAGAAATTAGCCGTGGAATTGCTCAAGAATAATAAGGGCGCGTTGTTGGCTATGGACGTTCACACCGGCGCAGTCTTGGCTATGGCTTCGAGTCCCGTCTACGATAACAACCCTTTAACTTGGGGAGTCTCTGGTCGCGAATGGAACTCAATCATGAATAATCCCGACCGCCCAATGTTAGATCGTGCTATAGCTGGCGTGTATCCTCCTGCGAGTACGTTCAAGGCTTTTATGTCAATCGCTGCTCTTGAAGAAAACGTTATCAATACTTCAACAATGATTTCATGCCGCGGCGGTATGCGAATGGGCTCTCACTTGTTCAAGTGCTGGAAACATTCGGGGCATGGCTCGTTAAACGTTTTGGGCGGATTGCAGCATTCATGTGACGTATATTTTTATCAGGTCGGGTTACGCGCAGGGATCGAAAAATTAATCAAGTGGGGCAGAAAATTTCGCTTGGGCGAGCCTACAGGAATTGACTTACCCGGAGAAAGTGGCGGGAACATTGCTGGGCCTGACTGGAAGATGCGACGCTTCAAAGCTCAATGGGCGGCCGGCGATACAGTTAATTATTCATTCGGCCAAGGTTACGTGTTGATGACTCCGTTACAAATTGCTCGTGTGTATGCGGCTATAGCTAACGGCGGTAAACTCGTGACTCCTCACTTGAATCAAAAAGGTTACAAGACTCCCGAAAACATTGGCAT